>CAZFYV010000010.1:0-26958 GCA_964523195.1 uncultured Pseudobdellovibrionaceae bacterium | reverse complement strand
GTTTCCTGTGCTAAAGAATCTTCTGTGACCTCTACGGCTGGAGTTTCAGGAGGTTCTACGGCTTGAAGATCCTGGTCAATATTCTCTTGTGGATTAGTTGTTGTTTGCTCGGAAAGTGGAGATTCCACTTCACTCGAGGAGGGTTGAAAGCCCGCCCAAACCAGTTGTAATCCTGCAACTGGAGAAAGGACATGCACAACTTTGTGGCCAGGAATTTCAAAATTGGTCTCAGGCTGTAAGCATGCAACGTATACGATGTCGTCCCACTGACCAAGAGGTAGAAAATCAGGTCTCCACTGAGTTTCTACGTTGACGTGTAATTCAGAGTTTTGTGCCGATTGGCTATTAAAATAGTCTTGTTGAATTCTAGGCATTTCGTAAACACTTGAAGCCCATTGAAGATACTTCTCTTCATCAATATGCCCCTGCTTAAGCGCCCAAAATAGCAACGACTCACCTTCGGGGAGGCTTTGTTGCCATTTCATCAACACTGGCTCAGGTACGTTAAAGTGTTTAATCCAAGATTGCACTTGTTTCATCTCTTAAGTTATTCGGTTAAATTATAGAAATTATTGAGGATTCAATACCATGGTCCTGTGTTGATTCGAGATTCTCTAGGATTGAGAGCAGGGGGCTTAGAAACAAGTTCGATTTAGGGTTCTCCAAACTGCCTTAGGTTTGATTTGAAGACACAGAAAAATACCTGTTTTGGCACTCAAAAGCGCACAACCGAATAATGATTTCATTCCTTATTTTAGCAATTTATGCCACTTGTGGGAGGGTGCGAAATATGGTAGTTTGCCCAATTATGGAATTTGTAACGCTTGGCGACAAAAATCGAGTTTATCTCGATCATAATGCGACAACACCACTAGCGAAATTTATCGTGGATAAAACTCCCCAATGGCTAGAGGCTTGGGGTAATCCAAGTTCGATTCACTCAGATGGGCGAGGTCCGAAAAATTTACTTCGTGAGGCAAGAAACAATCTTGCAAAGCTTGTAAATTGTCATCCCATTGAAATTGTTTTTACCAGTGGTGGTTCCGAAGCAAATAATATGGCCATTAAAGGTGTTTTTGATTCTTTTCACAAATTATCTTCAGATCCAGCACGTAAGGAACGTAATGAGTTAATCATCAGTGCAATAGAGCATCCAAGTATTGTTTCAACTGCAGAGTATTTGCAAACAAGAGGCTTTAAAGTTCATCGCATCGGCGTGAATCGTGACGGTGAATTTGATTTAGAGACTTACAAAAAGGTTCTATCTAAAAACACAGCTCTCGTTTCTGTTATGTACGCCAATAATGAGACTGGTAATCTAATGCCTTTAGATGAAATATGTCGTTTGGCCCATGAAGCTGGTGCATTGGTTCATTCGGATTGTGTGCAGACTTTAGGAAAGACGAATGTCGATTTAAAGTCACTTAATGTCGATTTAGCGTCTTTCTCCGGTCATAAGTTTTATAGTCTCAAAGGTGCTGGTTTTCTTTTTGTTCGTCGAAAAACCCCAATTGACAATCTAATCCATGGTGGAGGCCAAGAACGTGGGCGACGTGGTGGTACCGAAAATTTATTAGCCCAAGTTGCCTTTGGAGAGATGGCTAAAAACAAAGATAACGTCTCCGATTACGTAGATCAGATGAAAGAGTTGCGCGATCATTTTGAAGATCGAGTATCTAGTGAAATTTCGGAGGTACAGTTTACTGGGGTTAAAACAAAAAGGTTGCCCAATTCTTCTAGCTTGACCATTGCAGGTGTTGATGGAGAGTCGTTGTTGATGAACCTCGATATTGAAGGCTTTTCGGTTTCGACTGGAGCTGCATGTAGTTCTGGTAACCCTGAGCCGAGCCCGGTACTTCTAGCTATGGGGCTATCAAGAAAGGAAGCTCAAAGTTCGCTTCGAATAGGTCTTGGTTGGAGTACTACGAAAGACCAAATTGAAAGATTTGTAGATTGTTTAAAACGAGTTGTAACTCGTCTTCGCAAAATCGAAGCTGAGTACAATGATTTAGATGAGGTGGAATATGCAAACTGAGCCTCGTAAAAAGAGAGTATTGGTGGCCATGAGTGGTGGAGTAGATAGCTCTGTTGCGGCTGCGTTGTTAGTTGAACAAGGTTATGAAGTCATCGGCGTCACTATGCAAGTTTGGGATTACTCTCAATGTGATGTTGAAGAAGGTGTAGGAACTTGTTGTTCAAGCACTGATGTTGATGATGCTCGAGCCGTCGCAGATAAACTTAATATTCCTTTTTATGTCATCAATTGTGAGGCGAAGTTTAAAGAGGATGTGATTAATCCTTTTATCGAAGCTTATCTGAATGGGCACACTCCTTTGCCCTGTGTGAATTGCAATACTTATCTTAAGTTTGATCACCTGATTAAAAAGATGAAAGAACTCGATTGTGATTATCTGGCAACAGGTCACTATGCTCAAATAATCGAAGACTCAAATGGCCAGGCCCAGATTCATACAAGTGAAGACTCCTGGAAGGATCAAACATATTTTCTGTTTACTATAGATCCAGGGGTGATTCCCCATCTTATGTTTCCAATAGGTGATTGGACTAAGCCTCAATTGAGGGAATATGCCGAAGAAAAAGATCTAATTGTGGCTAGAAAAAAAGATTCAACAGGAATTTGTTTTGTTGGAAATTCTGGATACGACAATTTTATTGAAAGTCAGATTTCAGTCGATCGACGTCCACCTGCTGGAGTTATTAGATCTTATCCAAGTGGTGAGAAGCTAGGTGAGCATAAGGGAATTCATCATTACACCTTTGGGCAGCGCAAGCGCCTTGGAGTTTTTGCTGAAAATCCACTTTACGTCATAAAAATTGATGCTAATAAGAACGAAGTATGGGTCGGTGAAGAGGAACATCTCTATCGAACCGAAATGGAAATTGCGGAATGCAAACTTCTTGACGATATTCGAGGAGATGAGCCTCTAAATGTTAAGATTCGATTCCAGCATAAGGGAGCAAAAGCCAAGCTTATGCCTTCCAATGACTCTGGCGCGTTTAAAGTTGTCTTTGAAGAGCCTCAGCGAGCTATTACACCTGGACAGGCTGCAGTGATCTACCGAGAGAGACAACTTGTTGGTGGAGGATGGATATGTCCTTAGACTTCGAGTTTCACACTTTTGGCTGTAAGGTAAATACCTATGACACTGGCTTGATGCAAAAACGCATTGGGAAAGAGTCGTTTAATGCCAAAAGTGAAACTCAATCTAAGGTTCACCTAGTGAACACCTGTGCTGTGACAGCTGAAGCAACAAGAGAAGCTGTTCGTCGAATCAGAAAGCTAAAACGAGATGAGCCGAATTCCAAAGTTGTGGTTACGGGTTGTTCGGCTCAAGTTGATGGTAAAACTCTGGATAGTTTGGCTGAAGCTGATTTGATTATTGCTAACTCCCATAAGGGAGATCTAACAAAAATAATAAATCGCTTTTTACTGGGCGAGTCTGATCAAAAAGTCTTTAGAAGTAATATTTTTAAGAAGTCTGAACTTGGTGTTGGAGGAGGGCTAGAGGACTCCCATACACGCACATTTTTGAAGGTTCAGGATGGATGTAATAGTTTTTGTTCGTTCTGTATTATTCCATATACAAGAGGTAAGTCGAGAAGTTTACCTGTTCCTGAGTTAATTCAGAATGTGAATAAATTATATGAAGAGGGCGTTCGAGAAATTGTTATTACGGGTATTCACTTAGGTGATTACCAAGATGACGAAACTCCCGGTGGACCATATGTGCTCGAGGATTTAGTTGAATCTTTTTTGGGTGAAACAAAAATGCCGCGCTTTAGAATATCAAGTTTGGAGCCCTTAGAGCTTTCTGATCGCTTACTGGATTTGTATTCAGATGATCGAATGTGTCCACATTTTCATATGAGTATACAATCCGCCCAGGATCAGGTTTTAAAAGATATGAAACGTATCTACACGGCTAAGGATGTAGAGGATCGTTTGAACCTCATTGGAAGCCGATTAAAAAATGCCTTTGTGGGCATGGATGTGATTGTCGGTTTTCCTTCAGAAACACCTGAGTTCTTTGAAGAGACTCTCAATCGTTTGAAGGCAAGTTATTGGACCAAGATACACGTTTTTCCATACAGTGAGCGCCCTGGAACTCGCGCGGCAGAACTTATGGAAGATTCAGTTCCGATTCCAATTCGAAAGCAGAGAAGTTCAATACTCAGAGAATTAAGTCTCGAGCGTTATAATACGTCTGCTTTGAATTCAGTTGGAACTACAAAAAGGTGTTTAATATTAAAAAATAGAAACGCAAAACATAGTCGAGCAATCGCAAGAGACTACTGGACGATCCAGTTAGATTCCCATGCTAATTTTGCTGGTTCAGAGGTGAATGTTGAAGTGACTGGTTATGATCAGTTAGCAAGAGGCACTGGACAGGAAGGGATCCATTATGGTCGCCTGGTTTAAAAGTCTCTTTCTTAAGTCATCGAGGACTTTACATCCAATCGAAGAGAAACTAGGTTATCAGTTTAAAGATATCCGTCTTCTTGAGCAAGCCTTGAGTCACAAGAGTTATCAAAATGAAAACCCTGAAAAAGCACATGGCAATAACGAACGCCTAGAATTCTTGGGTGATGCTGTCTTGGACTTTGTTATTAGTGATATGTTGATGAAGAACTATCCTAACGATCCAGAGGGAAGCCTATCGAAAAAACGCGCTTCAATAGTTAACGAGGAAGCTCTATCGGATTTTGCAAAATCTCTCCTGATTCATGAGAACTTGAATTTAGGTAAGGGCGAACGCAAAACTGGAGGCGATAAGAATCCTCGGTTATTATCTTCAGCGCTAGAGGCACTTATTGGTGCTCTCTACGAAGACTGCGGAATTCAAAACACATATTCAATGATTGAAAGTCTCTTCGCAGATTTTCTAAAAGATTTAAAAGATCATCCTGATTACGAGTCAGATTATAAGACGAGATTGCAAGAAATTGTACAAAGAAAGCGCCATACAACTCCCCATTACGAATTGATTGGTGAAAGTGGCCCTGACCATCAGAAGCACTTTGAAGTGGAAGTTTCAGTTTCGGGTCAAGTTTTGGCAATTGGAGGCGGTAAGAGCAAAAAGAATGCTGAACAAGATGCCGCCAAGAAAGCTTTGGAGAAAGTATGAGTTATAAAGCTGGGTTTATTGGATTAGTAGGAATGCCTAACGCGGGCAAGAGTACTTTAGTTAATGTGTTGGTTGAGCAACCCGTAGCTGTCGTATCAGACAAGCCACAAACAACTAGGCAGGCTATTCAAGGAATAGTGACTACTGATGAAGCACAATTTGTATTTGTTGATACGCCGGGAACAATAGACAGTAATCAGGGGTTGAACCCCTTTTTAAAGTTTGAATTGGGTCGAGTTATTGAGGATAGTGATAGCTTGGTTTTGGTGCTCGCTGCTGATGAAAAAGATGAAGACGCGATTCTGCAACTAATAGAACAAATCGAAGGCTCTAAAAAGAAGTGGGTCTGTGTTGTTTCCAAATCCGACTTAAAGGCATCGGAGACCTCTCAGAAAATACAGTCACAATTGAGAGAAAAAGGAGTAATTGTTCTCAGAGTAAGTTCTAAGAAGACTCCCAAAGATACCCGAAGTCGATTGCTCGAAGAGTTTTTTGAACTGCTCCCAGATAGTCCGGCTCCACTTTTTGATACCGACTTATTTACCACGGAAAACTTGCGAGAGATTGCTAGAGAAAAAGTGAGAGAGCAGTGCTTTTTGAAATTAAAGCAAGAAATTCCCTATGGACTTGGTGTGAGAATAAATCGCTTTTTAGAAGATGATAAAGTGACGAGAATTTATGCAGAGATTTTAGTAGAAAAAGAAAATCATAAATCCATCGTTATTGGCGGCAAAGGCGCAATGCTTAAAAAGATAGGAACAGAAGCTCGAAAACAGATCGAACCTTTTGTAGGAACGAAAGTGTTTTTGGACCTTCATGTTCAATATCGAAGATCTTGGACCAAAGATCCCATTTTCCTAAAGGAGCTCGGTTATGACATCACCAACCCAGAATCCTGAGCTTCAATCAAAGCGTCCTACTAAACTTGCAATTATTGGCCGACCCAACGTTGGAAAGTCGTCACTTTTTAATTACATGGCTCAGTCACGGAAGTCGGTGGTTAAAAATCAGCCTGGGGTCACTCGAGATATTATTGTTGAAAAGGCAGATCTTTGGAATCGTGCCTACGAAGTGATTGATACGGGTGGTTTGACCGAGTCTACTGACACTATTTCACAATTGATTAGAGAACAAGTTATAGAGTTTTTAAAATCTGTTGATCTTTTGTTTATTGTAATGGATGGCAAGAGTGGCGTGATGCCAGAGGATCGCGATTTAGTTAAAATTGCGAATGAAGCTGGTAAACCCTATTTGATTGTGGTTAACAAGCTTGATAGCTCGCAGAACTTAGAGTTGAATTTAGCAGAATTTTACGAGTTTGGTGAAGATGTTCTGGGAGTGTCAGTCGAACAACGCCTAGGTTTAAATGAGTTATTGGAGTGGTTGCACCCACGCCTTAACGAGGTCGACGAATCCCATATGGAGGCTTTGAAAATTGCCATCGTTGGAAAACCTAATGTTGGAAAGAGTTCCATTATTAATAAATTGCTCGGTGAAAAGCGAGTCTTGGTTTCTGATATTGCGGGAACGACGGTGGACTCTGTTGAAGTTCCTTTTAGATTGGGAGACCAACAGTATATTTTAGTGGATACAGCGGGCTTGAGGAGGTCCGCAAGGCGAACTGAAGATGTGGAAGTGATTTCTTCTTTCAAGTCCAGCGAAGCCATCAGACGAGCCGATTTGGTTTTGTTATTGATTGATAGTGTGCTTGGGCCCACCGATCAGGATTCCAAAATCATTCAGGAGATCACTGAACAGCACAAGGGTGTTCTGGTCGTCGCCAATAAGATTGATCTTGCAGAAGAAGAGCGACCTGAAGCACGAAAGTGGTTCCGAGATAAAATGGCAGAAAACTTCCATTTCTTCCCTGATCTACCTTTAGTCTTTACCTCGGCTTTAACCGGAAAAGGTCTAGAAAAAATGTTTGATGCCGTAGAGGGGCTCCACGAGAAACTAACAGTTAGAATTCCAACATCGCAGCTGAATGATTTTTTCGTACAAGTTATTCGTCAAGCTCCAGCACCTTTACACGGAACCAAAACAGTTAAGTTTTATTATCTAACTCAAACTCACCAAGTCCCACCTAGTTTTATTGCTTTTGCGAACCACCCCGATGGAGTCAATGCGAGTTATCGTCGATTCCTATCGAAGCGAATTAAAGAGAAGTTCGATTTGGAAGGGGTTCCTATTAGAATTTTTGTGATGAAGAGTCGAGGCTAGAACAAAATACTCAACAGTCCCTAGATTTGCGAGTAGACTATACAGGATTTTCCTAGTGGGAGTTCTTGTGTCTTCTAATAAACGGGCCATTTTTTCTACTAAAATCGGTTTCTATATGATTGCTATCGGCTCGGCCTTTGGTCTTGGTAATTTATGGCGATTTCCTTATGTGATAGTAGAAAATGGTGGGGGCGCATTTGTATTGCTCTATATCGGCTTGGCCTTTTTCATGGGATCTGCCCTCATTATCTCAGAACTCATGTTAGGCAAGTTGACCAGACGAAGTGCATATGTCGCTGTCGATTATGTCACCGGTAAAGATCCTGACTTAGCATCAGAAACTCCGGTAAATTCCCTGTTTAAATTGTTTCCTAAAAGGCTTTGGAAGCCCATAGCAGGCCTCGCAGTTTTTGCGGCCTTTGCTTTGCTGATTTATTATGCGGTCATTAGTGGCTGGGTTTTGCATTACTTTATGCAAATGTTAATGGGGCAGATAAAAGGGCAAAGCTTCTCGCCTGAGCAAACTCTACTAAGTTTAAGAGACAACAGTGTGTTACACATTGCCTTGATGTCTGTACACTTTATTCTCACTTGCTATGCAGTAGCTCGGGGAGTGCGGGCTGGTGTTGAGCGTTGGATTTCTATTATGACTCCCTTGTTTGTTTCAACGCTCCTTATTCTTGTTATTAAAACTCTTGATTTGCCTACTTCAGGTGAAGCTTTGCGATACTTATTTTATCCTGACTTTTCAAAGATAGGTCTAAATTCGTTACTTGAAGCTGTTGGGCATGTTTGCTTCTCACTTAGTATTGGTTTTGGGACAATGGTTACCTTTGGGAGTTATCTGAGAGATGATACTAACGTTCCTTCCGCAGGATTTAGGGTGGCCAGTATCGCGACTGTGATTTCCCTTATGTCGCTACTTTTAATCTTTCCACTTGTGGTAGGAGCGACTTTCGCTGTTAGTGGTCCTGAACTTATTTTTCAAACTCTTCCTCGTTTATTTTTAAGTATGTCCGGTGGAATATTGTTTGGTGTCTTCTTCTTCATGTGCCTTTATCTCTCTACTCTTGCGGCGAGTATAGGACTAATGGAAAGTGTAGTTTCCAATATAGTTGATTGGAAGAAGATATCTCGAAAGAAAGCAACATTAATAGTTGGAATTGCTGCTATGTTGTTGTCGGTTTTTCCTGCGTTAACATCAGGAATTTATAGGTCTGTCACCTTCAGTGGAAAGACTTTTTTAGAGATTCTTGACACACTTTTAGTTAACGGAGTTTTACCCTTTCTGGCCTTATTGCTCAGCTCTTGTCTTGTTTATTGGTTGAAAGAGGAGCGAAAAAGAAAAGAATTTATTCTCGATGATAGTATTTCTGCGCAACGCCTTTTCAATCACTGGCAAGCAATGGTTGTATTTGTAGCACCACTTGTGATTCTATCTGCTATGGTTTTAGGACTTATTTCTTTGTTTGTTTAGATCAATTTAGAAGTTAACACCTAGAACGCCGTAAATGGTGTAGGTGTCACCACTTGGAAAAATTCCGGTTGCGTTATCGTTGGCGTCGAAGATCTCTTGGTTTTCATCATCGAAGTTGATGAGTTGATAAACCACTTGAAGACCAAAGAACATCTTATTTGACAAGAGTGGGATTTCTAAACCTGCTCCAATATCAAAACCAAGAGCAGAATCTTTAGCGAAGGCATCTTCACCGGAGACTGTAATCGTTCGGTAATTCTGAGAAAAACCACCTAGAAGGTATGGGTTCAGCTCTGCAAGACCGCGAGTAACATTTTGAGTGTTCATATAGTATTTCAAATCAATTCCGACTGATGATAGGCCTACGTTTCCTTGAAGCGGAGGATCAGCTGCTTCAACAGTAAGTATATGATCTCCGGTCACAAAGCTAACTTGCATGGCGAATCTTAAATCGAAAAAGTAAGATAGAAACAATCCAAAATTTGGAGCGGGATCATAGATTTGACCAAGAGTTTGTGTCCAGGTCCGAAATCCACCGATAAATCCCAAGGTAAAGAATCGGCCATTTAAAAAGAAATTAATATCAGCTTCTTCTTCGGCTGAGTTTTCATATTCAGAAAAGTCTGCAAATGGATCGTAGGCGTCATCACCGTATTGAGCGATTTGAATTCCTTGAAGATCCCCGTTGGAGACTTCATTCAATGGAGCTTCAGAATTCCACCAATTTTGCGGAACGAGGTCATTAACATCAACCGTTTGCCCATAGCTTATGAGCGAAAAAACAAGTATGCTGATTGTTGTTAATAGGTTGAAAGACCGCAACAAGGTCACCCCTTTGTTCCCTTTATATATTATAGTTATTTATCGGTCGGTCTCACAAATTTTCTTAGATATTTCGACAATATAGCTGATCAGGAATTAGGCAGGTGTCCATAGAATGTACATCTTTTGCTCTTCAGAGGTATCTGGCCGTAGATCTTGCCCTGGGTTACCCCATTCTCTTGCTTTAGATAAGGGGCTTTGGTAGCTATTTGTAAAAAGGGAGGCGCTGTGGGTTTGAATTACAAAGATGCCGGTGTAGATATCGTTGCAGGTGATGCTCTTGTCGATTGGTTAAAAGAAACCCAGCCCAAAAACCAGCCCTTCGAGGACTCTTTGGTTTCTGGAATTGGCGGCTTTTCCGCGATCATGAGGCTGCCTTTCCCCGAAATGAAAAAACCATGTTTAGTTTCAGCCACCGATGGTATCGGAACGAAATTGATGTTAGCTATAGAAGCAGAAGACTATACATCTATCGGACAAGACCTAGTGGCTATGTGTGTGAATGACCTGATTTGTTGTGGCGCTCGTCCTCTGTTTTTTCTCGATTATTTTGCAACAAGTAAGCTCGAATTGCCTATGGCTAAAGAGCTTCTCGGTGGAGTTAGACAAGCTTGTATTGATTCAAATTGTCTACTGATCGGTGGAGAAACGGCGGAGATGCCGGGCTTGTATAAGGAAAAGGATTTCGATTGTGCGGGCTTCGCAGTTGGTATGGTTGATGAGGATGCCATTATTGGCCGCCATAAAGTCACCGAAGGACTTGATATTATCGGAGTCTCTAGTTCTGGGTTTCATTCCAACGGTTTTTCGTTGATTCGTAAAGTCTACGCCAACCAACTCAAAGACAAGATCAAAGAGTTAATCAGACCTACTGCTCTTTATGTGAAGTTAGCTGCCTCTGTTGTGGATCGAGTCGATGTAAAAGCCATGGCCCACATCACTGGGGGTGGTATCGACAATTTGACTCGAGTTCTTCCTGAAGGCGTTAGCGCGCAGATCAAGCATTGGGACTTTCCTCAGCTGTTTCAAGAATTTCAAGATTCTGCAAAGATGAGTCGCGAAGAGATGTATAAAACATTTAATTGCGGTATTGGATTAATGATTTTGGTTCCGAAAGAACAGTCGAATATGGCTGTGGAATTGATTAAGGGCGAAGGCTTTGAGGCCTATCGACTTGGGCAGACTGCATCGGGAAGCCGAGGAATTGAGTTTATTGAGTAAGCATAAAAAGTGGGCATTTTTTATCTCAGGGCGTGGCTCAAATATGGTTGCCCTATTGGACCATTTGAGCGAGCTTGATGTTCGACTCATTATATCAAATAGACGCGCCGCCGATGGCCTTGGAAAGGCACGTAGGCGCGGAATTCCTACATTACATTTTTCAAAAGACAAATCCTGGGAAGATTTAAGTCAGAACCTAATAGATATTGGTGTTAATGCCATTTTTCTTGTCGGGTTTATGAAAATCATACCAGAGAGTTTTATTCGTGAGTGGTCAGGACAGATTTTAAACGTCCATCCAAGTCTTCTTCCGAGTTATCCAGGCCTCAATTCCATCGAGAGAGCTTTCGAAGAAAATAAACCCATGGGTGTGACTATTCACGAAGTCACAGAAGATGTTGATGCGGGAAAAATCATCATTCAGAAGCAGCTTGTAACTGCTCCGCAAAATAGTGGATTAAGCTTGAATGAATTGGAATTCGAGATACATTTGATCGAACACCAGTTAGTAAGAGAGGCGGCGAAAAAATGGATCCCAAAACCGATATCGTCATAGTTTCTGCCTTTGGCCGCGGCCACTGGATTTCACAGGAGCTTCTGCGGCAAGGTTACAAAGTGGGATTAGTCGATGTCTCTGGTCGACTTGGTCGATGGGCTCCTGAAGATTGGGAAGGACCCTTTCCTTTTTTTGAAACTAGTCAGCTCTATCCAAGTCAATTAGCTCGCCTCGTTGAAGATGAAGAAACCATTAGTCTCGATCGTGGTTTTTGCCTTTGGCTCAATGAAGGGCCACTGGAATTAAAAAGTCCTTTGACAACTTTCCTGCTTCGACAGCGTCAAGTACCTTCAGATGTTGAAGATTACCTTTTAAAGGTACCTTCTGAGTCCACTGAGCAGATTGAAGGGCGAAAAAATAAACTGAGGTCACTAGGGTTTAATAAAAACTGGTTGGCACACTTTGCCCATCAATGGAGTTCCACAGTCTACCAGCCAAATCACCTCGGTTTAGAGCAGGGGAACGCACTTGCATTGTTTACGCCGGCAAGTATTCGAAGACCTTCACGATTTTCTTTTGAGAAATCTCTTCAAGAATTGAAGAGAAGAGGTGGAGATTTGATTCTCGGATCTGAACTAAAAGATATCTCAGTTAGTGGTCGCCAGATAACCGCGGTTGAAGTTGGTTCGGATTTAACGGGTGGGGTGATTAGCGGACATATGTATTTGTGGATGCTGACCTCTCAGGAAACAGAGTATGTTTCTAAGTCCATGTCGCAATTGTTGTTTCCAAAGGGTGCAGTAGATCCTATGTGGGTCTGGCTAAGGTTTCGCTTGGAATTGAAGTCGGGGAATGAAAAACACGCCATTCCGGATCACTTTGTAATTGTCGAGCATTTAGATCTTCCTTGGACAAGAGATAACGTTTTAACTTGTGTTAAAGCTCCAAATCCATCCCAGTTAGACGTTTGGATTCGGGTACCAAGAAAACAAAGATTTCAACGGCAAGACATGGAGGAAATGTCTGCCGAAATTATACGCAAGTTGCGAACAAGAATGCCAGCTAGTGATCCTCAGCTTTTAGAAATGCCTCAAGAGTATCACTACAATTATGATGAACTAGGTCCCAGTCGCCATGTGGTTTTTGATCGAGTGCTTCACAACTCAGAAGACACTCACAAATTATCAAATTTAATGATAAACAGCCCTGAAACCTGGGATCGGTTGGACTGGAACTCCCAATTAGAGTCTCAGAAAAAGGTATACGAAGAAGTCTGTAAGCAGATTCGTCAAAGAGAAGGGGCAACGAATGATTCAGAGATACACCCGTAACGAAATGGGGAGTATTTGGACCTTGGAGCAGCGTTTTCAGAAAATGCTGGATGTCGAGGTCGCCGTCGCGCAAGTTCAAGCAAAATATGGAATGATCCCAAAGGCTGCTGCAGTTGCGATCAAAAAGAAGTCAAAGTTTTCGGTCAAACGAATTGAAGCTATCGAGAAGAAAACACGCCATGATGTGATCGCATTTGTTTCGAATGTTGCTGAAAATGTTGGACCCCATGGGCGTTATGTTCATTTCGGCCTAACATCAAGTGATGTTCTAGACACGGCATTGAGCCTTTTGGTCAAAGAGTCAAAAAGTGTTTTGTTGGGCTCACTGGACCGATTCATTAAATCTCTAAAAAAGGGATCAGAAAAGTATAAAAAAACTCTCTGCTCTGGAAGGACCCATGGAATGCATGCAGAGCCTGTTAGCTTTGGCTTAAAGCTCTCTGGATTCTATGCTGAATTTATCAGACATCGCGAGAGACTGGTTCGAGCTTTTGAACAGCTTGAGATTGGTAAGCTCAGCGGTGCAGTTGGGACTTATTCAGCTCTGCCTCCAAAAATCGAAAAAGATGTTTGTAAACTTTTGGGTTTAAAGCCAGAGACCGTAGCTACACAGGTTATTCCACGAGATCGCCATGCAGAACTTTTTTGCGCTCTCTCTCTTCTCGGAGGAGGGCTCGAAAGACTTTCTGTAGAATTACGTCACCTTCAGCGAACTGAAGTATACGAAGTGTTTGAAGGTTTTCAAAAAGGACAAAAAGGCTCTTCGGCCATGCCACATAAGAAAAACCCGATTAGTGCAGAGAACGTTACAGGTTGCGCTCGATTGCTGAGAGGTTATTGTTTATCATCTCTAGAGAATATTGCTCTTTGGCACGAAAGAGATATTTCCCATTCATCAGTTGAGAGAGTGATTTTTCCTGATGCCCTTATTCTTGCCGACTATGCTTGTGATCGCATGGCAGGAGTCATAGATCGACTTGATATTAACAAAGAGCGAATGCTTGAAAATATGGATCTTTCCCAAGGCCAACTTTTTAGTTCACATGTTTTGTTGGAATTGGTTAAGACCGGTTTAAGTCGTGAAGAGTCATACGCTTTGGTGCAGTCAATCAGTCATGGTCTTGAAAAAGGTGAGAATCTCAAAGAAGCGCTTCTAGATAATCCAGAAACTAAAAAGCGCCTTAAGGAAAAAGTCATCGATCAAATATTCAGTGGTCAAACGCATCTCAAAGCGATTGAAAAGGTTGTAGATAAGGCACTAAAGCATGCGCCTAGGAGTCTTCAGTGAGTTATACTAAGGGTGAATTGCTTTATGAAGGGAAAGCCAAAAAGATATTTTCTGTAAAAGAAAATGAAAGTCATGTTTGGCAAGAGTTCAAAGATTCGCTCACTGCCTTTAATGCACAAAAAAAAGAACAGATGGCAGGCAAGGGTCAGATAAATTTTTTGATAGCTCTAAAGGTCTTCAAGTACTTGGAAAGCCAAGGTGTTAAAACTCAGTTTGTTGAGCGAAGTGATGATGCTTCTTGGGTGACCGAAAAACTAGAGATGATTCCTTTGGAGGTGGTTGTTCGAAATGTTCTTGCTGGCTCAACTGCGAAGAAGTTTGGTATTTCAGAGGGGACTCCGCTCGATTCTCCTCTCACAGAGTTCTTTTATAAGGATGATGATTTGGGAGACCCTTTTGTTTCAGATGAGCAAGCTCTTTTTTTGAAAGCAGCTAAATCACAAGAAGAGCTTGATGAGTTAAAACGTCTTGGGTTGCGAGTTAATTCTTGTCTCATAGAATTTTTCGATCCACTGGGAATTCAACTCGTTGATTTTAAAATTGAGTTTGGTCGCAGACCCGACGGAACAATTATTTTAGGTGATGAAATCTCGCCAGATAGTTGTCGACTTTGGGACTCTCAAAGTCAGGAAAAAATGGATAAAGATCGATTTCGTAGAGATCTCGGAGATGTATTGGAAAAATATCAAGAGGTTCTCGACCGTATAGATAAGCATTGGAGTGAATTATGATTCAAGTCGCTGTAAAAGTCTTACCACGTCCCGAAGTACTAGATACTCAAGGTCGCGCTGTGGGAGAGATTCTTAACAATCAAGGGCATCAAATCTCTAACTGTAAAGTTGGTCGCTATGTCCTTCTAGAATTTGAAGGTGATGATAAGAGTAAAGCTCTCGAGCAGGCTAAAGCTGTGGCGGAAAAAGTGTTACATAATCCTTTAATCGAGATGTTTGAGGCAGAAGTATTATGAGTGGAAGTGTAGGAGTATTAAGGTTTCCTGGCACCAACTGCGATAGAGATATTATGCAGGCTGTGGTGGCTGCCGGAGGTAAACCAGAATATGTTTGGTACCAAGACCGATTCGATTACAACCAATACGACGCTTTTATAATTCCTGGTGGGTTTAGCTATGGTGATTATTTGAGGTCGGGTGCACTTGCTGCTCAAGCGCCAGCTATGAATGACCTCAAAGATGCGGCTGATGCAGGAAAGCCAGTTATGGGAATTTGTAATGGTTTTCAAATTCTTTGTGAAGCTGGTCTTCTTCCCGGTGCTTTGATGAGAAATGAGAACATGCGCTTCATAGATAAATGGGTCGAACTCGAGATGAAAAATCCCCACGATTACTTTGGGGGAAATCGCATTGCCGTGGATGAGCAGGTTCGCTTTCCGATTGCTCACGCCGATGGACGATACTTCGTCAATGAAACAACATTGAGCGAATTGAGAGATCAGGGCCAGATTTGGCTTGAGTATTGCGATAATCCCAATGGTTCAGTCGCAAATATTGCGGGAGTCAAAAATAGAGCTGGAAACGTTTGTGGAATGATGCCTCACCCAGAGAGAGCCATGTTTGATTGGATGGGTGGTGGTGAAGGAATGATGATTTTTCTTTAAGGAGCAGAAGTTGAATTTACAAGAAAAACTAAGTCATTATAGAATTTCTGATTCAGAATACGAGTTAATGAAGACGAAGCTCGGTCGCGAGCCCACCGATATTGAGTGGCCTATTTTTTCGGCTTTATGGTCTGAGCACTGCTCTTATAAGTCATCGAAAGTACATCTCAAAAAATTATATAATAGTAGTCCGAGAGTCTTACAGAGCTTTGGTGAAAACGCCGGAGTCGTCGATTTAGGGCAGGGCGAGAGAATTGCCTTTAAAATGGAAAGTCATAATCATCCCAGTTTTATTGAGCCCTATCAAGGAGCAGCTACCGGTGTAGGTGGAATTCTTAGAGATATTTTTACAATGGGAGCTCGTCCCATCGCTTTAGCGAATTACCTATGTTTTGGTGAATCTGATGCGCCTCGTATGACATCATTGGTAGATGGAGTGGTTCGAGGTATTGGTGGTTATGGAAACTGCGTTGGTGTTCCAACTGTTTCCGGTCAAACCGAGTTCCATAGTAGTTATAATCAAAACATTTTAGTGAACGCCTTTGCACTAGGGCTGTTTGAAGAAGGTGAAGAAGTTTTTCTCTCTAAAGCCCACGGTGAAGGTAATTACGTTGTTTATGTAGGAGCTAAAACAGGTCGAGATGGAGTTCACGGTGCAAGTATGGCTAGTGAATCATTTGATGAAGATTCTGAAAGCAAGCGTCCGACAGTTCAAATTGGTGACCCATTTTACGAGAAGCTTTTAATCGAGAGCTGTCTTGAGGTCATGAAGGAAAACCTTGTTGTGGCAATTCAAGATATGGGAGCCGCAGGATTGACCAGTTCCTGTTTCGAAATGGCTGCAAACGGTGGGGTTGGCTTCAAACTCGACCTCAAAAAAGTTCCTTTAAGAGATTCGAGTCTTACCCCAGAAGATATTTTATTGTCTGAGAGCCAAGAGCGAATGCTATTGATATGTGAGCCTGAGAAGATCGACGCCATCAAAGAGATTTTCCATAGATGGGGCCTGGATGCTAGCGTAATTGGAGAGGTCATTAAGGATTCTAAAGTATCTCTTCATTGGGGAGACGAGTTGCTGGGTGAGGTTGATCCGCAGTTAGTTGTTGAAAGTGCACCGATGTATCAGCGTCCGTTTACAAAATGGGAAAATAGATTTTCTGAAAAGACGCAAGTTCAGAGTTCTTCTCCGGAGCAGGTTTGTGACCAAATTCTTGATAGTCTCAAGAGTGTTCAAGGGTGTTCTAGAGAATGGATTTACCAGCAATACGATCAAAGGGTTGGAGCTCAAACCAAACGTGATTGTTCGAATAGTGTTGCTATGGTTCGTCTTCCAAAAACAGAGCGATTAGTGGGTATAACCTTAGGTTGCCGCCCACATGTGATGAGACTCGATGCCCATATTGGTGGAATAGATTCTGTTGCTTATCCATCTCTCGAATTGGCCATAAAAGGGTTTGAGCCTCTTGCGGTTACCGATTGTTTGAACTTTGGTAACCCTGAAAAAGACGGCCCTATGAGTGACTTCGTTGGAGCGGTTGAGGGTATGAGTGAAATGTGTCGACACTTGGAAGCTCCAATTATTTCGGGGAATGTGTCTTTTTACAATGAGACTCAAGATACCAATATTACACCCACTCCAAGTACGGGTATTGTTGGTCTTAGAGATTCGATCACCGATGTCCCTAAAGACGATCTCCGAGAGGAAGGTTTAAATGTCTACTGGTTACGCTATAAGCCAGGAGAGAACCAGTTTTCAGGTCAGTGGAATGACCTCAAAGATGAGGCTCAGCAATGCAATTGGAATATGAATCTCGGTCAGCTTGCCAAGTGGATCAAATGCATGAAAATCGTCTGTAGTGAATCTCGAATAAAAGCGACAAGAGTCGTTGGCAAATTTGGTCTCGCATATGCCCTTTCACGTTTCAGTATGGCTGGATATGGGGTCGAAGGGCAGCCAAATCTCTCAGGATCTGATTATTCTTCTGAAGATTTTTACGGTTTTCTAGTGGGTACTAATGCTGAGATTACACCTGAAATGTTCTCAGATTGGCTTAAGGAAATTTGTGGTGACACCTATGAAAACTGTAAACTGACTTTACTCGGTCACTCTGTAAAAGACCGCTTAGCCTTGGATCATTGGCAAGTGTCTTGCTCAGATATTAAAGAGAATTATCAAAATGGCTGGAGGACGCACTTTGAAGAGTTGGCATGATGAATGTGGTGTCTTTGGGATTTGGAACCATCCCGAAGCCAGTCGACTGACCTATTTAGGTCTCTATGCAATTCAACATCGAGGGCAGGAGTCGGCCGGAATCGTTTCCTTGGACACAACGGATGTTGGTGTGTCAGGAATTCCTGAACATATTCATCACAAGGGACTAGGCCTAGTCGCCGATGTATTTGACGAGGACTCCCTTAATCGGCTCAAAGGTCGACACTCAATTGGTCACGTTCGCTACTCAACGACGGGACAGAACTACCTGACAAATGCTCAGCCATTAACCGCTAAGCTATTGAATGGACCTATTGCCATTGCTCATAATGGCAACATTGTAAATGCTGAAAGTCTTAGAAATGAGCTCAAAAGACTAGGGGCTATCTTTCAAGGCACTAATGATACCGAAGTACTACTTCATTTGATTGCTCATCACAAAAGTGCCGTTATTGAGGAATGTCTAAAAGAGGAGCTCGTCAAACTCCAGGGAGCTTATAGCTTCACACTTTTAACCCATGATAAAATGATTGCCGCCAGGGATATTCAGGGGTTTCGCCCACTGGTTTTAGGTAAGATTAATCTGGATGACGGTGGAGAGAGTTTTTGTGTTGCCAGTGAAACATGTGCATTTGATTTAATTGGTGCTGAGTTTGTTAGAGAAATAGAGCCGGGCGAAATCTTAATAGTCGACGACAGCGGAATTACTTCACAGAGGCTAGATTCGAAATCGAATAGAACGGCTCAGTGTGTTTTTGAACACGTCTACTTTGCTAGGCCTGACTCCAAGGTTTTTGGGCGGTCTGTTTATCAGAGCAGAAAAGAATTTGGACGAATGTTGGCCAGAGAAAATAGAGTCGAAGCCGATATTGTTATTCCTGTACCTGATAGTGGAGTGCCTTCGGCGCTCGGTTATTCTGAAGAAAGTGGAATTCCTTTTGAGCTAGGAATTATTCGCAACCATTATGTAGGGCGAACGTTTATTGAACCTAAACAAAGTATTCGAAGTTTTGGCGTAAAGATTAAACTCAATCCACAACAAGAAGTCCTTCAAGGTAAAAGAGTCGTAGTGATTGATGACTCATTGGTAAGAGGAACAACGTCTAAAAAAATTATCCAACTGGTTAGACAATATGGAGCTAAAGAGGTCCATCTGAGAATTGCTGCCCCACCAACGGTTGGGCCTTGTTTCTATGGCGTCGATACTCCTTCTAAATCGGAATTAATTGCGTCCCACAAGTCGGTGAGCGAGATTTGTGAGTTTGTTGGAGCGGATTCTCTTTCATATTTGTCTATGGAGGGTTTAGCTCAGGTCTTTGGTGGAGGAGGCTCTTGTCGAGACTCTGGTTATTGTGCTGCCTGCTTTGGAGAAGACTATCCAACAGAGCTTTTTGGACTAGATCTGAAGTCATCAAAAGGAGATAATTAGGGGGATTTGCAGTAGAGTAAGTGAGTATGTTGAAGAAACCCTTTCAATTATTTTTTCTATTTACCATAGTCTTTAGTCTTGGTTGTTCGTCGACGATCAAAGAAGTTTCTAACTGGAGTGAGTCGGATCTCGTTTGTTCAAGAGCTCCGATTGATACAAGAGCACCTGCTTCGACTCAAAGTATTTCAAAGCTTTGCCAAGATGCATTTCAGGCATCGGGTCTTGGTTCAACAATTGTTCAAATTGAAATTCCCACCAATGAGCTGCAGAGACAATGGAAAGAGCTTTCATTGGGGCAGGTTTTTGATGCAGTTGAAAACCCTGAGTATTGGTCAAGGCTGATTAACTTAACACGTGTTGAAGATTATGAGGGTAAAGCGTCCCATCCCATTGAAGCCTTTGGTGAAGAGTCTGCTTTAGCTTGGAGTCGTGCAGATCGAGTATTGAACGAAATTCCAGTTGGAGAACTTAAACTGACTTCAAAGTTAATAAAGTCTGTTCACCGTGTGCTTGCCCAGGGTGTAGATGTACAAAAGCAAAAGATTGCTAAAGCGGTTCCTTTTCTTGACCAGTTTTATATGGCTGGTGGGGGGCGTTGGAGAAAGAGAATTTTGACTCATGAGTATGTGACCGAGGCAATGTCGGAAGAAGCTTATCAACAGCTCATGAAAAATAAGCCAATTACCAATGTGAGTTTTATGCAGGTGCCTTGGTCTCGGGTGGGAAAAAGATATGGCTATGTCATGTATTTATCTCCAAGAGATGTTCCTAATAAAATTGAGAAATTATTGAGTTGGGTAAATGCGGAAATGAGTAAGATTCGAGGTGGTGGTGCTGGGGCAAAAGATCCTATTGCCCTCGCCGCTGAATTTCAATTTAGATTTGTCGCATTACATCCATTCTTTGATGTTAACGGACGCATCTCTCGATTACTTATGACTCGCATTTTAGCAGAGTTTGGACTACCACCGAGTGCTCGCTATTCCCACGCTCGTGATTACGATCTTCCACTCGAAGAGCATGTTCGCAGGGTTCGTGAGGGTGTGGCTAGAACGATAAAGAGATTGCAGAACAATCAGCCTGAACC
Organism: uncultured Pseudobdellovibrionaceae bacterium; assembly: GCA_964523195.1. Classification (GTDB taxonomy): domain Bacteria; phylum Bdellovibrionota; class Bdellovibrionia; order Bdellovibrionales; family JAGQZY01; genus JAUHWN01. Next base: position 6,614 of record CAZFYV010000010.1, on the reverse strand, counting down.
GATACCTACAATTTGGAAAGTGGGAGAAGGTACAAACGTGCGTGAGCTAAAGCACAACCAGCAAGCTCTTAGAAAACTGAAACCAAGAAATTGGAGTGATGTTATTCGTTTTGGAGACAAAGCAGATCCATTGGTTTTTGGGATGGATGGCTTTTTCTATGACCGATTTGGTGTGCCCCACGTTTACCACGACAAGAGACTTTGGCCGGTTGCTGATGCGACCTATCGCCTTTATGGAAAGTCTGGTCGCATAAGCACAGAGGAAGGTGTCAGGAGGAGTTTAAATCCTGAACATCAGAAAGTTGTTGATGGTCACGTGGAGCTTCTCAAGCAAATGGACCGTGGAGATGTTGATCCGGCAAACGTCAATATCGCCAACTATCAAATCATTCAGGATGCCAATTTCAATGGAGAGTATTACTTTCATGATTTTCAATGGCCATTGATAGAGTGGTCTGCGGAGATTAGGGATAATCCAGTAATTGACCCCATGGCAACACTCTCGCAAAACCGAGGTGATCCCATAAGAATTAAATCTGGTGGAACAACGCGCTTTGAACAGGCATGGCTTCAGACGCGAGAAGAAATTGGGGTTGGCGATGTCATAGGTCAATATGAGCTTAGGGACCTGGACTTTGCTAAGATTCAAGATTGGGCAGAAAAAAACCTGGAAGGGGATCAAAAGGAGATAATCCTCGGTAAGGTTTGGCTAAGTCGAAAAGCACTTCACAGAGCTGCACGAAAACTATTAGAGCCCTTTTTCGACCGTTACAATCAACTGAGCCCTGAAGATAAGAAGTATGTCGATAGTCATCCATCTTTTAAAGGCTTAAAGTTTTACCTTAAGTATTCAAAGTCTGGTTACTCAAGTTTTGAAGAAGGACTTAAAGTTTTGGGCGATAAGCATGTTTATTTACTGCGTGCTCAAAATCAATCGAGAACAAAAATGTTAGGGTTTAGATCTGAAACTGATATGCGGGCTTTGTTTGATCTCGCTCCAGGAGATGAGAATATCAGAAAAGTTTTGATTGAAGCGCAGGCAGAGCTGGCTGAGGTCACGGAAAAATATACGCCAGAACAGATTCAAGAAAAATTTGAAAAAGGTGAGGAAGTCTTTTCAAAGTCTTTGCAAGGTAACATTGCAAAAGCCGGCTTAGATGAAAGGGCTGGGTTTGCTTTGTGGTATCTGACTCAAAGAGTGCTTGCTAATCCCTATTTAGTGCGTGGAGCTCAAGTAGAATTCCAAAGAATGTTTGTGGATATGTACCTGCATGCTGTTTACAATGCTGGCCCCAAGTCAGGTATTTCGACCACGGTGAATCCATCGCTACTGACTCGCGTAAGAAAGGATCGCGAAACAGGTGAAGACCGAATTGCATTTGCTTCTAAAGAGGGTGTCGGAGCTGTTTATATTTTTAGAGCCCCCAGGAGTGGTGTTTCGGTACAGTATGGTTCGACCTATGACGCTCAATACGAGGTTTATATTAAAAAAACCCTCGGAACGGTGAAGTCATGGTTTGCGATAAGAAAGAAAATGTCACTCAAGGATCTTCAGCCTCCAAAGGAGCAAGGTTCTCCGGCTGCGGAAAAGTTTATTAATGAAGGTTTTCGTTTGAGGCGAGGCCTGGATTTCACTTCTCGTGTATATCCTGTAAATTATCACAATAAAGAGCTTTTCAGCGCTATTGATGTACGCTAATCTTTTTCCATGGGTAATAAGACCAAAGCTTGGCCACTAATTACGCCAGGGGACTCGATTGATTTGGTTGCTCCAGCATTTAAGACTCTCCCTGGTCAAATCCAACCGACAAAGTCCTATCTAAAGAAGTGGGACTTAGAGCCAATATTCAAAAAGCAAACTTTTGAAAAACATTATCTAATGGCTAATTCAGATGGAAAGAGACTTAAGCTCTTAAAATCAGCATTGCTAAATTCAAAAAGTGCTGGAGTTTGGAGTTTAAGAGGTGGATATGGTTCTATCCGGTTGTTGCCCGAACTATTAAAATTAAAAAAACCGAGAACAGCAAAAATGTTTATGGGTTTAAGTGATATTACGAGTCTTTTGATTTTCTTGAATCAGAAATGGAACTGGAATGTTCTTCACGGGCCAAATCTCGTGAAGGTTGGAACATCTGGAATTCCACAATCTGATATCGATTATCTTCGCAAGGTTTTGTTCGGAGAGGTTAAGTTAATTGAGTTTCCGAGATTAAAAGCTCTAAATAGAGTTGCCAAACGAAAGGGCCAGGTGAGCGGCTCTATTATTGGAGGCAACTTGATCACACTGCAGTCGACACTAGGTACGCCTTTTGAGATCGACACCAGTAATAAGTTTCTGTTTATTGAAGATATTGGTGAGCGTGGATACAAGGTTGACCGTGTTTTAGAGCACCTCAAGCAAGCGGGTAAATTCAAAAGAGTTAAAGGTGTTTTGATCGGTCAGTTTACAGGCGGAAAAGAACCAAGCGGTCGAGATTTAGTGCCCAGTGTTTTGAAGAATTTCGCAGACTCCGTTAGCTTTCCAGTAGTATCGGGTTTTCAATCAGGTCACGGGCCAAGACAAAGACCTATTCCCTTTGGTCCCAAAGCAAAACTAATGCTGGGGACAAAGTGTCGATTGGAAGTTCCAAGCGGTGGACAGTGAGGTCCAAACGTGTCGTTAAAAGCTAGGTTGCAAAAAAGATTCGATGAAATACCCAAAGATGTAACTCCGGGTTTCCATCTTTTGATCAATCAAAAAGGGAAGCGAGTTTGTGATTTACGCTTTCGCAAAACCTGGCCGAGATACGATCTTGCGTCTCTGACAAAAATTCTATTTACAACCACATTTTATATGAAGGCCGTTAGTCGAAAAGAAATCGATCTTGATAAATCGGTCCAATATTACCTTCCGTGGTTTCCAAGTTCGAGGCCAAAGGTAAAAAACCTATTAAGTCACTATGCTGGATTAACTTGGTGGTTACCCTTGTATAAGAAAATTGATCGATCCTTGCCGGTTTATCAGCGTTGGATGCAGGTTCAGCATATACTTCAAGATAATGGTGTTGCAAAAAAGGAACGAGCTGTTTATTCAGATTTGGATTTTTTGTATCTAGGCTTTATGTTGGAAAGAGTTTACCAGAAACCTCTTATCGATCTTTTCTATGAATATAAGCAGTGGTGCGGTGCTTTAGGTCAAATCGATTATATGCAACATGAAAAAAAACCTAAAATTAAAAAGTCTGATTTTGCTCCAACTGAGAAATGTTTGTGGAGAAAACAGACACTTCAAGGTCAGGTTCATGATGATAATACATGGTCTCTTGGGGGAGTGGCTCCCCAGGCGGGACTTTTTGGGCGAGCGCAGGATATTGAAAGTTGGGCCTCGTGGCTCAGAGGAGTTTATCGTGGTGAGGTCTCCTCGGACATAAAAAGATCTGTTATTCGAAAGTTTTTTCAAAGGGCCGTGCCCCATTCAAAAGGAGATTGGGCCCTTGGTTTTATGATGCCGAGTTCTAAGGGGTCCAGTGCGGGAAGTTTATTATCAAAGACTTCTGTTGGACACACGGGCTTTACAGGGACTTCCTTTTGGTGGGACTTAGAGAAAGACTTTTCTGTAATTCTGTTATCAAACCGCGTTTATCCATCGAGGGATAATCGCAAATTTGTGAAGTGGCGTGGCCCAATACACGATATGGTTTATGAGGAGATGTTCTTATGAAAGAACGAGTTCAGACAGAGGATTTTAATTTAAAAGCGGGGGCTCATATTCATTTAATGGGGATATGTGGTACGGCCATGGCAAGTTTAGCAGGTCTTCTTATTGATCGCGGATTTCGAGTAACTGGAAGCGATCAAAATGTCTACCCACCAATGTCTACTCAACTAGAAAATCTTGGCATTAAAATTATGGAGGGCTACAAAAAAGAAAACTTAGCCGAACGCCCTGATTTAGTCGTCGTAGGAAACGTTATTACGAGAAAGCATGAAGAATCAATAGCTCTCATGGAGTCGGATATTCCATTTACGTCTCTGCCTCGGGTTATGGGTGAGCTTATTATTGAAAACAGAAATAGTGTTGTTATTAGTGGCACCCACGGGAAAACCACAACGACATCTATGGCAGCATGGGTTTGTCAGGGTTGCGATTTAAAACCAGGCTTTCTAGTGGGCGGTATTCCTCAAAACTTTGGATTGAGTTTTAAAAAGCCCGACGGTGACTGGTTTGTTATTGAAGGCGATGAGTACGATACAGCCTTTTTCGATAAGGTGCCTAAATTTATTCATTACAAACCAAAGACTGTTGTCTTTACGAGCTGTGAGTTTGATCATGCAGATATTTACGACTCCATGGAGGATATTCGTAAGGCCTTTTTTATGCTCGTAGAAAGGGTTCACCCCGAAGGTGTTTTTATTTTCAATGGCGATGATCAGGAAGTAAGTTCGATAGCCTCCAAGTATTCTGGGAAAAAGATTTCATATGGATTGGGCACTGATTGTGATTATAGAGCGACGAATATTGAGGTCGAAGAAGGAGTGGGTACTCGCTTTACCGTCGAAATAAAAGGTGTGAAGCATGAAGTTCCGCTACAAATATTTATTCCTATGTTTGGTGATTACAATGTTTTGAATGCGCTTTCAGTATTTGTGGTTGGAGATTTCTACGAATGGCCCGAAGATAAGATGCTAGCTGCCTTTAGTAATTTTAAGGGAATTAAAAGGAGGCAAGAGCTTCTAGGTACACCTGGAGGAGTCAGAGTCATCGAGGACTTTGCCCATCATCCGACAGCGGTGAGAAAGACAATTAATGGCGTGCGAGCTCAATTTTCTAGTGGCAGGCTGTTTGCGATCTTTGAGCCACGGTCGGCAACTAGTCGTCGTAAGATTTTCCAAAAAGAATATGAAGAAGCTTTTGGGAATGCAGATGTTTCGATCGTTGCAAAGCCCTTTGATCAAAGCAGGATTCCTGAAGACGAACGTCTTTCTACTGAAGATTTAGTTCAAGGTATCAGTCGCAACGGTCACACGGCTTTGATTGGTGAAGGTGCAGATGATATTGTCTCCAAAGTCGCAGAACGTGCTCAGCCCGGAGATACAGTGCTAATCATGTCAAACGGCGGATTCGATGGAATATATCAGAAGATGCTCGCTCGACTCGAAAAGTAATTGTGATACTTTTTAGATTAAGTTAGAGAACTCAGTAATTAGTAGAGCACCGACAGCAATTGCGATAATTGCAAATTCAAACTTAAACATTTCTCTGATTGATTTTATAGCGAGTTTCATGACCCAACTCCTTTGGTTATTTCCCGTTATAGTCCTAGTAGACCTTTCCATACACGCCTTTTAGAATTGCAAAGGTGAAACCATGGTATTTTAGGGCGATCTCAAAATGAGAGGACTTGGGCTGTCTAATTTTTAAGCATAGACGCAAAACGTTACTTCTGAGAGGCGTTCTCATGGACCTGGCTAGGGCGATATTGACCCTTTTTAAAGCCTTGGATAGGACGAGGGGTCACTCTGTGCGAATTGAGAGCTATTCGAGCAACATCTAGGGGTAAGTGAATGGGTAAAGTGTCTAAAAAAAACCTATCTGGTGCAAAGAAGTTAACTCCACTTATGACTCAGTATTGGGAGCAAAAGTCTGCTCACGAGGATAAGATTCTTCTATTTAGAATGGGAGACTTCTTTGAGATGTTTCATGACGACGCTCTTACGGCTGCTCCAATTCTAAATATTGCACTTACTCAAAGAAATAAGAAGTCGGGAGATGACACACCCATGTGTGGAGTTCCTCATCATTCGATTGGTGAAAAGATCAATATGCTACTTTCGAGTGGTCATAAGGTTGCTATTTGCGATCAGATTGAAGATCCCAAGCAAGCTAAAGGCTTGGTTAAGCGAGCAGTGACACGAGTATTGAGCCCCGGTGTTGTTTTTGACCCCGAAACTCTAGATGCTATGAGTTCAAATTATTTGGTGAGCTTTTCATCTGAGAAAATCGCATTTTTAGAGACATCCACTGGTGAAGCTTTCTTCTATTTAATCAATCAAAAGATTCCACTGATTGATGACTTAAGTAACTTTATGGGACTTCTTCGACCAACTGAATTAGTCTTAAGCGAAGAGCAAGAGTCGATGGGAGATAGTCTTTTAGAGTGTTTCCCTGAGCTTGTGGTTTCTATTTCTCCAGAAAAAGATAGTGGTGAGCCGGAGGATCGTTTGGTGAGTTATGCCAAAAGTTTGCAAGGCGATCAGATCGAAAAAACCTTAGCTGCTTTTGAAAAGAGAGAGCTCCATTCACATATGAAGCTCAAGCAAGTGACAATAGATCATTTGGAAATTTTTGAGAGTAATAGAAAGTCCAGCCAGAAGTCAATGAACCAGAAATAACCCACTAATCGGTCAAAGTAGGTCTTTGGCCTTCTTCAAAAGCATTTGCCCAAATGAAAACTTATCTCTTTGAGAATTTTAATGGAGAGATAGTCAAAATTTTGTTTGTTAGATAAGTCATTGGACTATCTGAAAGCCTGATGTGGTAGACACAACCAATTTATAAAAAGGGAAATATTTTCGTTAGACTAAAACCCTAATGAGCAAAATGAATATTTCTAATGCGATCAAACTTTTCTTGA
>CAZFYV010000009.1:0-27514 GCA_964523195.1 uncultured Pseudobdellovibrionaceae bacterium | reverse complement strand
CACTCTTCAATTGAACCATCGGCTTTTCTAACTTGAATCATCTTTTTAAAATGAAGACCTTTTTCAGGCTGAGTTTTGTGAACCCCATGTAAATCATCTAGTAAAATCCAAAGAGTATCATTTGATTTTAATTCCACTAAATGTCCGCCAACACTATGCTCGCCTTCGTCTGAAAACACTGGATAACCTACAGGCAAACGATACATAGCCCCCTTTGTATCAACCTTTTCCATTGTTTCGATGAAATTTTGAATCTGGCCAAAATGGACCATACCTTCAGACAACGACCCGTATATAAAGAGTTTGTCGGACACTTTACCCCCCGTGGATTAAATTTTTCTAAATCTCAGGAAATCCCCTAATTCCCTGATCTCGTGAATAGAGCGCGTTTATAGCAGAACGATTTCGGATTCGCAAGGTGGTGCAGGCGAGTTCGGGCAACAAACAGCTAAAGCACCAACTATGCCATTTTAAATCTTTAAGTCTTTTTCGGCTCCTAATGAATCGCGTTAATTAGTAATAAAATCTACAATGATTGTCTGGGGCTCAGTCTGGTGTTAGGTTAGCGCCTATGGAAAACGATGTAATACACTTTATGAACCAACTGTGGGTTCACAATGACGATGGAATTGCGTTGATCGGTATCACCGAAGAAGGCGCAGAGGATATAATTTCTGTTCGTGGAATTAATCTTCCGTCTGAAGATGAAGATGTTACGACTGAAGAAGCATGTGGTGACATCGAAATGGATGATGGAAACATTGATATCTATAGTCCTGTTGAAGGACGAGTTATTGAAGTGAATGCAGCTGTAATCGAAAATCCTGATTTGATCACTGAAGATTGTTATGGCGATGGATGGCTTTTGAGAGTCGAGCCGAACAACTCTGAAGACCTAGATAATCTTGGCGATTCTCCAGATCACAACGACCAAGACGATTAAGTCTCAAATAAACTGTCACTTTTATTTCTTTTCAGCGGAGTCTTTGCCTTCAGGGAGCTCAGCTTCTTCGTCGAGTTTTATCTCATTGAAGTCTTGTCCATCAAAACCTACGATAACTCTTTTCTTATCTAAAACTGTCGCTACATGAACTGGTCTTCTCCAAATTCTTTGTAGGTTGATCAATGTAGCCTTCATAAAATCAGGCTGCATATCAATACCTTCCCACAAATGAACGAGTAGAAGCTCACCGCGATTTCTAAAGTTAGCATTTTCAACCTTAATAATCGGTTGGCCAAAATTAGTAAGTTGAAAAAGAAGTTGCTGCTTAATGAGTGGAAAGTCGCGAGTATTGATTTCGTACTTTCCAGTTCTTTGATTAAACTTGTAAACAAAGAACTTGTTTTTAATACAAAATTCTTCAGTTAAAAACTCATCAATAAACGTAACATCGTTATAATTTCTTCTGACTTCGAAAATTTTCTTTCGGCCAAGACCCGCGCCAGTATCCCATGTCTTTTTAGTTTCGATATCTGTACATTCATTCCACTCTTTACCAAAACGACCCTTGTTCCATCGGTCTTCTACATCTCTGTAGAGTTCTACCCCTACCTTATAAGGGTTAAACCCAGTTGGAGACATAGCCATGGTTCCACTGTTAACGTCGGCGTAGTCAATAACCTCACTGTCGTCCATGATATCTTTAGTCATCATAGTTGAATGCCAATAAGAGGCCCATCCCTCATTCATGATTTTAGTCATTCCCTGAGGAGCGTAATAATAAGACTCTTCACGAATGATTCCCAAGACATCTTGCTGCCAAGCTTTTAGAGGTGCGTAGTGCATGAGAAACAAAAGCACATCTCTTTCCGGCTGATTCGGAAACTTTAATTCAGATACAACTTCTTGCTCTTTTGCTTTCTTTTGCATCTGTTCAATAAAATCAGGAGGATTAATATACTCCTCTAAATAAGCTCGCTCTTGGTCAACTGGAAGAAGAAAAGACTTATTTCTATTTCTCTCTTCTTCTTGTCTTTTTTCCGCGTGGGTTTCTTTTTTTATGTAAGGACTATATCGATCAATTAAATTTTCTAAACTCAAACAAGCATCAATAAAGTCTTCTACTTCATCTTGACCAAATCGATCAATGTACCTGCGGATGCGAGTCGCATGATTTGCCATTACATCCATCATTTTTCTATTGGTGTGTGCAAACCATTGATTGTTTTTAAAGTAATCAACGTGACCAAATACATGGGCAATCACTAATTTGTGATCCACCATACGATTACCTTCAAGTAAGTATGCATAACAAGGATCAGTATTGATCACCATTTCATAAATTTTAGATAAACCGTATTCATAGCCCTTAGATAAAGACTCATATTCCATTCCAAAACGCCAATGCGGATAACGAACCGGAAACCCACCATAAGCAGCTATTTGATTCATTTCCTTATAGGTAACCATTTCAAAAATTGTATCGAAGAAATCGAGACCATAATCCCTGGCCATCACTTCAATTTTTGCGCGCCATCGCTCTAGCTCTAAGGGAATATTCGCCATCTATTTACCTTTTCCCAGGAAATCTTTTATGGAATCTAGAATTTTATCTCTATTTTCTATCTTACTAATTATCAATCGCTCGTCTTCAGGAAATTCTCGTTGCAGATCTTTTAAGAACTGACCACTCCCATATTTACTTTCAACTTGGCCATAACCAAACATATTACTAATCGGTAACAAAAATTCTTTGAGAAGCTTCATACACAATCTTGTGTCTTCACCACTCCAGTTATCGCCATCACTAAAGTGAAACGGATAAATGTTCCATTCATTTGCAGGATACTCATTATCGATAATCTCTTTACACAAACGATAGGCAGAGCTAATCAGAGTACCACCAGATTCACTGGTTCTAAAAAATGTATCCTCATCTACTTCTCGAGCGGCAGCATCGTGAATAATGAATCGAGTTTCTAAATCTTTATAGTGCTTCTTCAACCAGGTATTAATCCAAAAGCTCTCTAAGCGAACAATTTCTTTTTGCTCATCACCCATGGAACCCGAAACATCCATCATGTAAATAACGACAGCATTTGCTTGCGGCTGAACAGACGTTTTGTATGACCGGTACCTAAAGTCACTTCGGATCGGAATGATCACAGGATCTTTCGGGTTATAAATTCCAGAACTCACATAACGACGTAAAGCTCTTTTATAGGAAGACTTAAAGTGTCTTAAAGAATCCGGACCTACTGGGGCTAAGCCTGTATATTTCGTTTTATTGATATTAAGCTTATTACCTTTAGGTTGAATTCTTGGAAGCTCCAACTCTTCCCCTAAAATTTCAGCCAATTCATCAAGACTAACTTCAGCTTCTAATGAATGTTGACCCTCTTGGTTTCCTGCCTCACCTGTGCCATCTTGAGGCTCACCCGCTACTGGATCACCCTCATTGCCTTCACCCTGACCAACACCTCCGCGTTGTTTAGGACCATATTTAAATCGAGGCAAATCGATAGACGGTAGAGGTATTTTTACATACTCGTCTTCACGCTTACCGATCATTTCTCCGTGTTTTACATACTCTTTGAAGTGGCGCTTGATGCGCCCACGGACAATATCTTTAAATCTACTGTGATCTTCACGTATCGACATTAATTACTCTTTACATCTCCACGTGCAAAAATACTTGCTACGTAGTGAAGGACATCGGTTGCCGAAATTTCATCGTACCCAAAATCTTTGATAAGTCGAGTTTTCACAATATCAATTTTTTCTTGAGTTTCTTTGTCAGCCGTCGAAGAAACAAGAGAAGTGAGTTTGATACTATCCTTTTGATCCTCAAACAACTTCAACTCAAGGGCTTTGTGAAGTCTTTCGTTAGTTCTATAATCGAACTTCTTATTATCAAGAGAAAGAGCTCCGATATAATTCATAATCTCACGTCTGAAGTCGTCTTTTCTCGACTCAGGAATCTCGATCTTTTCTTCGATCGAGCGCATGAGACGCTCATTCGGTTCCTCGTCTTGCCCAGTGAATGGGTTACGCACCTTCTCTTTTTGTGTATAGGCCTTAACGTTATCGATATAATTTGAGCAAAGTCTCTGAAGAGCACCTTCATCTGCAGAAATTGCACGCTGGACCTCTGCTTTAATGACCTCTTCATACTCTTGCCTAACAACACTCATCAACTCTTTCCATTCAGTCTTTAACTCTTCATTTGAAATTAATGAATGACCCTTTAATCCATTTTCTAATTCGTTCATAACCATAAACGGATTTAAAGAACCTTTATTGTTTTGCTGAGCGTTCACAAGTGCATTTGAAAGCTTATCTTGAATATAACGAGGAGAAATCCCATCCATCGCTTCACGAGTTACTTCTTTGCGAAGCTCTTTAATATTGTCTTCTGTATAATTAGGAAGAGACTGTCCATTATAAAGCTTCAGCTTTTGAAGTCGAGTTAGGTTCGCTTTTTTAGGCTTTTCAAGTCGAGTTAGAATTGCCCACATAGCAGCCATTCTAATCGTATGAGGAGCAACACTTACACCTCGAAGCTTTTTGGCGTTAAAATCTTTTTCATAGATTTTTACTTCTTCGTTCAGTTTTGTAATATATGGAATGTCAATTTTTACCGTTCTATCGCGAAGAGCTTCCATAAACTCGTTATCTTGAAGCTTTCGATACTCCGGCTCATTGGTGTGACCGATGATCACTTCATCGATATGAGTCTGGGCAAATTTCTTAGGCTTAACTGTGTGTTCTTGTGAAGCACCTAGAAGGTCATATAAGAAAGCCACATCAAGTTTCAAGACCTCGACAAACTCAATCATACCACGATTGGCGATATTAAATTCACCGTCAAAGTTGAAGGCTCTCGGATCAGAGTCAGATCCATATTCAGCGATCTTTCTGTAATTGATATCACCAGTAAGCTCCGTACTATCTTGGTTCTTTTCATCTTTCGGTTGGAAAGTACCAATACCGATTCTATCCGCCTCTGAAAGAACAAGTCTTTTTACTCGAACATGTGAAAGAACTTTTTGAAGATCACCATTGTACTCTTCCATCAATCTTCGAAAGATATATCGACTCGCTGGAGAAAGATCACCAGTGACCTTAACTCTAAAGTCTTCATTTTGACCGCGATTGATTTCATCAATAACTTGTTGGCGCAAATCTTTCGGTAAAAGCAAAAGTGGTGCTTCATGCATTGGTGATGGAAAAACTTTTTGATTTCCAAAAATGCTTGGATGCTTTTCCTCTTCGTCAATCCACTCAAAAGTGTAAAGAGCACCTTGATCAGTTTTAGAGTATTTCTCTAAACCTGACTTTAAGCGCCTACAAATAGTAGACTTTGCGCTTCCAACAGGCCCGTGAAGTAGGATAACCCTTTTTTCAGTTCCATATCCTAAGGCGGCAGATCTAAGAACATTAACAAGTTTCATCAAAGAAATATCAATTCCGAAAACAGCATCTTTTCCATTTTCGATATCGTCAAAAAACTTGTAGTGAACGATCTTCTTTTTTACATCGATGTACTCTTCTGTACCGGCTTCCATAACCATGTCATACATTCTTTGGAATGCATTTCGAGTTACCTTTGGGTTCTTTTTAACAATCGAAAGATATTCATCAAAAGTTCCCGACCATGTCAGTTCTTTAAACCGATCAGCACCTTTCCACTCGCTCAACATACTTTTTAAATTGATATCTGACATAGAATCACTCCTTCGATAAATGAGGTCTGCCACCGACCCATGCTTAATTATGCCGAATCACAAAAGAAATCTCAACTTAGGAGCAACACATGTCACTCTGGGTCCATACCTATTTGAGACGAAAAACCCTAAAACCTTTGGGTGGTTTTAATCGGAACGCGACCTTTTTGTTCTGGACTTTGGGCCGTACTAAACGAAGGTTGATGGTGATATCCACCTTGGGACTTTTGACGGCAATTACCCTCTTGTTGGGGCTTCTTTTCAGCCAAACAATCTCTAATGGGTCAGATAAATTATTACATCGTTTTAATCGATCAGAATTATCGAATTTACACGTCCATTGGTCCTGATCTGGGAGAATATCGAACAAAATGGAACTGAAAACCTTGGGATCAAGAGGCATCTTCACAAGAGCCTCCATCATATCTGGACCAGTTGGGCCAATATAAAATCGCTTTTCTCTAGCTAGCAAATATTTTGTATTTCTATTGTTCATTACAAACGTTGCCAAATGAACGCCAAGTGAAGTTGCACTTACATCCATTCGCATTCGACTAGGGCGCTCGGCAATAAACTCGAGATTTAAATAATTATTAGAGCGTTTCTTTTTATCTCTAACCATAGCCTTTGCAGCCCATTCGCCTTCCTTCAGCTCGCTAGATTTATACTCGCGATCTGGAGTCGTTTGACAACCAAGAATAAAAAGAAAACTAAACCCTAATAATAGACATTTATTTAGACTGACCATTGTTGTCGATCATAGAAAATAACGGACGCAGGGTCACGTAAAAGTACCTATACAAAAACAAATGCTAGATTAATGAGCTTATTTAGACGCTGGAAGACGATCCGCTTGAGATGTGTTCTCAAACAATCCCTCTACTCTATCGATCTTCTGTTGAATTCGACTCAACTTAATTTGATCTTTTTCTAGACGAGCTGCAATTTGGTACATCTGAAGAGCACGCTCATTCATTTGGTATTTAGAATAGGCGTCGGCTAGATGCTCAGCTATAATAGCCTCGTTACTTTGAAGTCTATAGGCCGCTTCAAGAGTATTAATGGCTGTTTCTACATCACCACGCTTAAACTGAATCCAACCCAAAGTATCTAATATATAACCATCATTAGGTTGAAGCTTGAGGGCTTTACGAACTAACGACTCTGCTTCGTCGAGGTTCATGCCGTTTTCTGCAAAAGTATAAGCCAGATAATTGAGTGCCTGAACATGGTTCTCATCTAAATCCAAAACGATCTTCATTGATGCTATAGTATTAGTGACTTCACCCTTACGATCCCACATAGAACCCAAGAAGAATCTCAACTGTGGATTCTTAGGAAAACGCTCGACTGCTTCACCCAAAAGTTCCACAGCTAAATCATACTTCTTGAGCTCATCCAAATATGAGGCGTATAGCGCATAAAACTGTGGATTATCTTTAGTATACTTAAGACCTTCTTGGATAACAGATATAGCCTTATTGTAATCGCCTTTTAGTTTGTAGAGGTAACTTGCATGCACAATTGACTCTGCGAAATAAACACTTTCTGGCTTAATTTTGCGAAATTGCTCGATAGCCTTGCCGTACTCTTTGGTCTCTTCGTAGACTGCGCCCAAATAGAATCGGACTTTGTCAGAGAATGGAGCTTTAGCGAGGATATCCTCTAAGCGACTAATTGCATTTTCATAGCGCTCTTGATCAATTAGAATGAACGCCATTTTGATTTTCACATTTAAATTGTCCGGATCACCCTGCTCTATAATTTCAAATTGTTCATAGGCTTTTGTAAGCTGGTTGCTCTCCATATAGATACGACCAAGCTGATCCGCAACAGTCATATTCGGTCCATAGCGCTCTTGGTAACCGCTTAGGACTTTCAAAGTTTTTTCTCTTTGCCCCGTCTCTTCGTAAAGTTCTGATAAAGACAAAATGGCATCAACAAAACTTGGTTTATGTTCTAAAGACTTCGCAAAGGAGTTTTCTGCCTCAGTAACGTTTTTGTTTGCGCCTTTTTCAAGGTGCACTCGGCCCTTATAGTAGTAAGCAAGGTGCTTAGATTTATAATTAGGGTTCTGAGCCAATTTATCGAAGTAAGCAATAGCTTTGTCAAATTTGCGTTGCTCCACATAGATCGCTCCCATATACACAGGGGCGTCTTCGTTTGTAGAATCCAAAGCCATTACAATCGCATACTCTTCGAGAGCTTTAGTAAAGAGCCTTAGAGATGAGTAGAGACCACCTAACAACAAATGCGCATCTATATTCTTGTTGTTTAAAACAACGGATTCTTTAGTCAGTCGAATGGCTTCACTAATTAAACCAACTTTGACAAACTCACGCGCAAGCCTGAGTCGAACATTTGAAGACTTCGTATCGTAGACGAGAGTTAACTTGAACTGCTCAATCGCTTTATTCGGTTTTCCTTCTAAACTATAGCTTTCTCCCAAAGAGTAGTGGTAGTCAGCTTTGGTCTGCATATACATACCATCAATGACTTGCTCACCATTTCTGATTTCTTTTGGGGGTGAAAGATGATCTGGGGCTCTATTAATGACATCGGTCGTAGAGTCTAAGACCACTCCGCCCTCAGAATTTGATTTAGAAAAAGTAGAACATCCAGTAGTGAGACCAATGCAAATCATCAGATAAACGAAAAATTCAATCTGTTTCAAAAACGCTCGCAAAGGGTTCTCCTGGTTTTTCTTCCCGACTCTCTATATTTTTTCGGCAATAATTGAGATCACCTTGAGAAAATCCGCCACTGGAGCCCCTCAGATCGTATTTGAGAGATTCTAGGGTTCAAAATAAGACCTAGGTCAGAGCCTAGAAGTAGTCCTTTGTGCTGAGCTCTTTGATAAAGACTATGTCGTCTGAAGCACGAGATTTAAAAACTGCCTCATTTTGAGACAGTTTTGAGAATTCACTAATTTGAATTTCGCTTTTTTGATTTTCACCTGCTGACCAAACGAGCAATACTGTCTTCAAAGATTCTTCTCGATGGAAGTAGGCATACTTATATTGCTCCCCCCAAGGGTCTTCTCCAAGGGTTCCGATGGGCTCCAAGCCTTCATCATTTCTTAAAATTGACGCATTACTCGTCGTAGATGAGGGCATTCTTGCGTTTTTTTTCTGTTTTTGCCGGGTCTGAAACTGCTCGATATGCGATGCGATAATTTGAATTTCTTGCCGTGCAAATTCTTCACGCTGATCACTAAATCCGAAGATGACACTGGTGCTAACAACCCCTAAAACGAGCCCCAAAAGGCCGTAAAATCCAATCATTGAAACTGTATTAAGTGGTTGTTTTTTCAAGACTTTTCCATCACTTTCAGAGACCTCATAAGCCTCGTATTCATGTCGGACTTTTGTCTAAAAAACTTAAAGCTTTGGGGGGCAATTAACCCCCTGAGCCTCCCCAGGTATCTTATAAAAAAGATAATGCAATGCGTTCAATCTATGTAATATTTTTGGTGGTCAAATTCAGCTACTTGACAAGATGTGACAGCATCACTAGTTTCCCATCCGAAAGGCAGGATACTGCCAAAATTTACGGGGGTACTTAAACAGAATTGGTTTGGGTGTGTATGGAAAACGAATCCTACCGACTCTGTCAGCCTTCAAAAAACTCTTAGAACAAGGGGACTTTCAAATGGGAGGCACTTTGATTAATACCACGCACGAGACGGGGAACAGAAAAGTGAAAATCATTAAGAGATATCAAAACCGAAAGTTGTATGACACTCAACAGAGCTGTTACGTGACTCTCGACGATATTGCAAAAATGATTCGCGCAGACGAAGAAGTTATGGTTATCGATAACAAGACCAAAAACGACATCACTGCGGCAACTTTAACTCAAATCATTTTTGAATCTGAGAAGAAGGCATCTCAATATGCTCCTCTTTTCACTCTTAGAGAGATCATTCAAAATGCTAACGGAAGCATTTCTAGCTACCTAGCTAAATTAGGTGCTTTCCCTAAAGATTATATTGAGAAAGTTGCTCAGCAGCCTCAGCCAGCAATGGTTGAAACTAAGCCAGCTGAAACTAAAGCTTCTTTTGACGATGTGAAACAAACTCTTGAAAACAGAGTTGCTCAAGCAGCTACTGGAAACCAAGAGCCAACTCTAACTGGCAAGCCGTTGGCAGAAGAGACAACTCCACATCTTCCAAACTCAAATAAAAGCTTGAATCCGTAATTTAGTTACGAAGACAGTTTTTATTTATTAATTAGTGATACTAAAAGTCCTGATCGCTCAGGACTTTTTTTATTTTGGAGCTGCCAATAGGGTTCCAAATCGCTTTGAAACCCTGTTCCAGAATTGAAATAGTAAATTCGCTTAACCCTGGCTTATAAGCCGGGGTTTTTTTATTATGAGATCAGATAAAGGAGGATCCTATGTCTTCAATAATAAACTCACTCAAAACTTGGCTAGGACTAATTCTACTCTGTTTGCCGCTTTCCGCTCTAGGAGCGAACGAGGGCCAGTTCCTAGTAGGTGTTTTAGGGGGCAACGTAACCCTCACAGGCGATGTTGGTGATGCAGGCGGAAATGGTCTAGGATACGGCGCAGGCCTGGGATACGCCGTTAGAGACGATATTATAGCCCAATTTCAATATATCCAGAGTGACCACGACCGAGTCCAGCACCAGGAAATCTCCGCCGGGGCAGATATTCGAGTTAGTGGCTTTGACGCCGCCGTCACTTTTGTCTCTGCGGGAGTGGTCTTGGCTTCCAATGAAGTAGATTTCGACCTGCAAAATTTAACAACTGAGACTGTATCTAGCGATGCTTTTGGAATCTATTTTGGTGGCGGACTTGATTTCGAACTATCCAAAAACTTCGAAGTTGGTTTGCAAGCCAGATACAATTACGTTTTTGAAACTGAAGAAGAAGTCAGCGGCATGCAATCAAAAATTGTCGAATCGAACTTTTCAGTTTTAGCTCGACTTCAAATCTATTTCGGAGAATCAAAACTGTGGTAGTATAGGGGTGATGAAATCACCCCACTTCTGTGTCATGCCTTTCATTCATTTATCAACAACGCCTGGAGGAACCCCTAGGCAATGTTGTTTTGCCTCAAAGAGTATCATTAAAAAGAACTCCTCAGAAGATTTCAATTTAGGCAGTGACTCCATCGGTGATATTTGGAATTCACAAAGCGCTAAAGACTTTAGAATGAGGTTTGCAAAGGGCGAAAAACCTGAAGTCTGTAAACAGTGTTGGATAGATGAAGACAATGGCAGGTTTTCAAAAAGAAAACGAGAAAACAAAAAGTATCTCGCAAAACATTCAACAACAGTTCAAAACACAATAGATAATGAAGGAGTCTGTGAGGTCCTTCCCAGTTATGTCGATATTCGCCTTGGTAATTTATGTAACCTAAAGTGCAGAATCTGCCACGCTTCTGAAAGCTCTACGCTTGCTTCAGAGGTCCAAAAGTCATGGGACAAAGATGGTGAATTCTATGCCTATCAAAATAACGATGTGCTAAGCCCCAAAGAAAAGACCTGGTACAAGTCTGAGATTTATTGGGACAACTTCGAAAAGGTCGTACCAGCTCTCGAACATATTTATCTTGTTGGCGGAGAACCTACGATTATCCCAGACACCTACAAGGTTTTTGAAAAGTGTTTCGATCATAAAAGAGAAAAACACATCCATTTGAGATTCAATACGAACTTTCAAATCCTAGAACAAAGGTTTTTAGACGATATAGTTCGATTTAAGAGTGTTCGCTTTACGGCGAGTATCGACGGTGATCGAAGTTCGATTAGCTATCTAAGACACCCAGCTAAATGGGAACTAATCGAAGAGAATCTTAGAAAATGTTTAGAGTTACCGCCTCACATAGAGCTAATTATTCATTTTACGGCATCGACTATGAATCTCTTTAACTTTGAAAAGCTCTATTGGGATGTTCAAGAAATAGCTAAAGATTACAAAAAGCCAGTAAGATTCGGTATTCTTCCAATTCATAACCCAAAGTATTTGAGTCCAAATATTCTTCTGCCAGAGCTGAAAAAACGAGCTAGAAAAAATCTTGAATCATTGTCGGAAAAAATTCATGAAAGCGAAAGTCATCAACTGCTTGGACTTTTAAACATTATGGATCACGAGCCAGAAAATGCTGGTAAACTAAGGCAGCAATTTAAAGACTACACTCTGATGCTTGATCGCTTGAGAGGTGAGAATTTTGCACAGACTTTCCCTGATTTAACTTCGATGCTTGACTAAGAGTGTAGTTGTTTAGATGAACATCTGTTTCTAAAAAGCAATACTCAAATTGAAAAGCCGCATCAAGGGCCTGAATCTTCCACGTTTTTTAGATTATAAAAATTGTTTATAGCGGCAATTCGTAGATTAAATTTCTCTAGGTCTCTCATTTGCGATAATCGAGTTATAGCTCAGGCTTCGGCTCGAGCGAGGAGGCGATTAACAAATGTCCCTGTTCTAGCCTTCGGAAGGGGGAGCCTATGTGGGCTCCTTTTTTTTATTCTATAGGCACTAGAGAGTTGGGAGACCATTTTCCATAGTGTTTTCCATCCGCGTGTTCACCAGTAATGTATTCTATGATTAGCTTTCCATCGTAACGAATGGCTATCACCCTGACTGTTGCATTGTCTCTTTTGGGAATTGTGTATGTTTGTCCGACACAAGTATGGGCTATGCATCCATCGAATAACGCAAAGTCATCAAGGTCCCATTTACTCCCATAACGACCATCAAACTCTCTACCGATATAATCTACAGTAAAGGTTCCCACAGAAGATATCCCTACGATAACAACTTCAAGTCTTACAACACCCATAGAATCTTCAAGACCTGGGCGACTTTGATATACTCGATCACCAACACAGATTCCATAGTGGCAACCACTCGCTTTAATCAATTCATCAAACTTTTTATCGTTAATAATTTCAGCGACACTACCATCATCCTTTAAGACTTTTAAAGTAAAACGGTTAAGTTCATCAATTTTCAAGATTTGCGCTTTTGAAGTGGAAGAATCGGGGTTGTAAAATACATCCTCACCCTCACAAAAGTCTCGATGACATTTCTTATCGACCTCAAAGGTTCCATGCTGAGAAGAAAAACCCTCATCCGACTGTACACGACCCTCTGTGTTTAAGAAACTTAGTTGCTGCTGGTAACAGCTCAATTTCAACTCGTCGTTACTTTGAGTTTCACATCTTGTAATTATAGCATCGACATCCGACCCGACGACGTCCTCGCCTTCGATCAAGGCATAAGATTGAAAAGTAAATAAAGCAAAACCAAGAAATACTATTAAGTTTAAAATTCTCATCACGAACCTCTTAAAACTAAGAAATTCCATAACTCCCAAATTACTCCAACTTCCCGGTTTTTCAAAACTATCACATAGCTGGCTAGCTTCTCAACTGACACAAATTACTATGAAAAGCTTTTAAAGCCTTACTAAAAAGCGACAGTTTTGGTCAGTCGAAATCAAAACCACTCTAAATTAAACGAAAAACGTCGCTTTTTTAGCGAAAAGAACGCCAGGTCATAAAGGTTTTTTTGCCGGGGCGGATTCGAACTTTAACAGGTGTAGAGCTCTCGCCTGATTTTTTTCCGTAAACATTCAAACCGTCGAAAGAAACGGTATAGGTTCCTGGCTTAAGCCAAACCTTATAAATCTGCACTGTTTCAGGAAGTGTTGACCATTGCCTTGTATCAGCCTGGTCGGCTGCATTCATGGCGGCCCAAGCTAGCTGTCCCAAAGCTTTATTTTGTTTACCAATTTGATTTGCAACTACAGCTTTCGCTGCTATCCCGACTAACCTTCTTGCTACTAGGCTTGTAAATTCATCTTCGAGGGTTTTCATCGCAACCCTTCCAATTGAAAATAATGGCTTAGTTTGCCCTGATCGAGAATTATCGATATTGATTCCCGCAAACTGAGTCGTTGTTCTTACGGGAAACATCTTGGGAAAACGTGGATTCTCCGGTCGTGGTCTCTTTCGAGGTATCCAACCTTGTTGATAAATCACAACCAATTCACCTTGAGTCTTCCACTTTTTTCGATCCACTTTCACATCTGGAAATTTCTTTTGCCATTTTTTTAAATCTTCACGTCTGCGAGCTCGGTAAGCCGCTCGCACCAGGTCTTCTTTAAAGTAATGAAAATCAGGAAAGATCTGATGTGCCTTAAAGTAATCGATATAAGCATTATCCCAGTTGCGTTCCTCTTCCCAAATCATCGCACCTAAGTATCTCGCGAAAACACTCTGTACAAATTCGGGTTCCCCTTCGTCTCGCAGAAAGTTTAATCGTTGGTTGAGCTTTCGAACTTCAACCGCAGAGGCCTCAAGGTCACCAAGCATTAAAAAATTGATTGCTAGATAAGCATTGATCAGGACTTTTTCGAAAGGATCACCCTTATACTGAACCAAGCCTTCACTCAGCAAGAATGATCCACCTTCTCTACTCAAACTAATATAATCTTTGAAATCCACCAACTGATCAGCAGCCAGCAAGGCTCGATTACTCATTTTAAAGTCTTGTTGTTCATGAAGAGCAATTCCATAATCGAGTAAAAACACAAGCTGGTCATCACTCTCTTTTTTTGCCATGGGCTCTAAGGCTTTAGCTGCTAGACCCGGTTGGCGCATTACTAGTCTGTAACGAGCATCAAAAACTTGTTTCTGGTAACTGGCACAGCCCGCTAGAAAGAGCAGACAAAAAGAAAGGGCAATCACTCGCCCTTTTTTAAAATGACCAATATTTAGTCGGCAAATCATGGAGATCCTTAAGTAAGTTTAGAGTTTGAATCTTCTTAAAGACCCACTCTTCTCTTCTTAAACTTCTTTCTAATTTGCTTATAGTCAGACCACTCAATGATATTTGTCTGAAGATTTGTAAGATTCAAAGTTACTTTGTAGTAAACAGTCTTTCTTCTACCAACCTGTTGGACAATTGAATCTAATCGACCATTAACGATGAAATCCGCACCAATTTGCTGTCCCATTCTTTTTCGAGTCGCAGCACTAGTCGTTCCAGACTGTTGATAATTAATTTCATCAGCAACATCTTCACGAGCTTCTTTGTCTACGAAGCGAACTCTTCCGCCCCTAGAAAGCTCAACTCGAACCATATCCATAACACTTTGAGTGTCAATTTGCTCCATCGTCTTATTTTGAAGACGAGTAACGATAACTGTCGGGCGAGTTCGATTGCTAGAAATCACTGGGTGATTAACCATTCCCGCGACGAGGTCTCTTACAACATTTTGCATATCAGATTCAGACCATCTATCGTTGAGAAGATTTGTTGAGTTAACATCAGAATCATATTCTCCCTCAACAAATGCCTGTGGACCACAGCCGCTCACTAAAAAACCAAGACTTAAAAAAGTAACTAAGATGAATTTTTTCATCACATATCTCCTCATAGTTGAATAGACCGATTTGTGACTTATTCGAATCTATCTCCGGAAACAATATTCTAGGTACATTCTAACCGATGAGCAACCGTCGGTTCCAATTTTGATCTCCTTAGGTGTTCCAAATTTGTGACAGACCAAAAGCCCGTCAGTTTTCAATAACTTGAACAATCAAAGGAGATCTCAAATGAGCCTAAAACCCCTGTCTACGGCGGTGAACAATCCAGAACAAGCCTTTCGATATATTCGCTTTCTAGAGTCACGCGACGTCGAAGAGTTTTGGACCCTAGCCTTGAGCCCTAAGGGAAAATTGCTTTGCGTCAAGATGCTCTTTCGAGGCTCTCGTGACCAATGTCATGTCGACCTCAGAGAGCTGCTTAAAACTCTTGTAGTTTCCAACGCGACTCGGTTCATTGTTGCTCACAATCACCCAAGCGGCGATGCCTCTCCTTCCGAGGAAGATTTAAGGCTGACAAGGGAAATAACCAAGGCTTCAAAGCTACTAGGCTTTGATTTTGACGATCATATAATTGTGGCTCGAAAAGAATACTGGAGTTTAAAAATGACTCACGAAAAATATTTTTATTAACGTCCCATAGTGGACTCGGAACGTCCACCACCAAAACCTGGAATTGGCTTATAAGACTTAACTATAAGTTCTCCTCCGACAATATCAGCATCAACAATCCAACCGCCAGCTCGCGCATTAGCCTTGAACTCTTTCAAGTAGCGGTCTTTTTCTGCCTCATTCAACCTATGAAGTTCAGCATCTTGTCGCATTTCATTTATTATAACTTGCTCTGGGTCCATCATGGAAGCTGCTTTAGAATTAGCAACCGAATCCAGAGCTGCATTTCTATTCTGACTCATATCAGGCGCATCGGTATAACCCAATCGCCGTGGATTTGCTGGCATACCAATGTCCTCTTCTTTAAGTCGAGGAGCATCGTAGTAGTTTCTTACTTCCGTCTCAGCCCTTCGCATCTCCATTTTTCTTTGGGTTTCAACTTTATGTTGAAGAACTTTTTGAGCATAGACTTCAGAAGCTGTAACGGTCTGACCTGGCTGTGGGATAACTTGCTCTTTCAGAGCCATATTTTTAGTTCCTTTTGGAACTTTTTTGTCACCACCAAATTTGATGTAAACAATTCCAACCATCAAAACAGCTAGTGCAGCTATAAAAACTTGCTTAGTCGAATTATCATCATGGTCTGATTGTTTTCTTGGAGGAACACCTGGCTTCTCACCCTCTTTGACAGCCTGACTTCTCTGCGGCATTTGATGTTGTGCCTGTGGTTTCTTATGATCATTGGAAAGCGCGGACTTCATCATCTCAGGTGGCAATGGTCCCTGAACTCGTCGACTCCGACGAGAGGCTACTTTTTCAGACGCTTTTTTATCTTTACTCATAATAAAACCTGTCTACTATTTTATCGGACTTCCCTTGTGGTTGATAAATTATTAACCATCAAGTTGTCTCCTTTTGAGACAAAATCTAAAAACTATCTAATTTTTTTACATATTTAGTGAGCAGAGGGGCTTGCTTTCGACTCAGGGGTGACAGGACCCTTTACTGGAAGACGCAAGGTGAATTCAGTGCCTACACCTAGCTCAGAAGATACTATAATCTCTCCATCGTGTTTTTCGACAATACCATAGGTAATACTTAAACCTAAACCAGTACCCTGACCTACACCCTTTGTTGTGAAAAATGGATCGAAAATTTTGTCAACCTTGTCTTGAGAGATTCCTTTTCCGGAATCTTTTATTTTAACAATAGCCCACTCTTCTTTATTAGAACTCTTTTCGGAACTTGTAGATATTGTGATTTTACCTTTTCCATCGATGGCCTGAGCGGCATTGGAAAGAATATTCATAAAAACCTGATTAAGCTGACTCGCATAGCACATAACCTTTGGAATTTTTGCATATGTCTTTTCAACTTCGATTCTATTTTTAAGCTCTCCTCTCAAAAGGTTTAGGGTATTATCGAGAGCCTCATTTAAATCAACTTTTTTAAGTGTAGCCTCTTCTAATCTTGAGAAGTTTCTTAATCCCAAAACAATATCTCTTGTTCTTCGAGCACCATCTTCACAAGATTTAATAAGTCTTGGTAAATCCTCCATAATGTATTCATAGTCGGATTCTTTTTTGATCTTTTCTAAATTCTTAGGAGACTTTTCAGCCGTCTCTATAATATGCATAAGTCTTTCAGAGTAATCTTTGAGGTGACTCATGTTCGAAAAAATAAATCCAATTGGATTATTTAACTCGTGCGCAACACCGGCCACCAACTGACCTAAGCTTGCCATTTTTGCGGAATGAACAAGTTTACTTTGAGTGTCTTTAAGTTCTTCGTAGGCCTCTTCAACTTCTTTGATTTTCATTTCTAATTCAGAACGAGCAGAACTCACTCTTCGCGACATCTCATTGAAACTCTCAGTAAGAAGACCCAATTCAGTTTCACTAGTCACAGGAATTTCAACATTCTCAGACCCCTGATCCATCTGTTGAGTGGCCTCAAGCAACATATACAATGGTCGCAGCACAACTCGTGCCGTGATAACACTACTAACAATCAAAAGTATTATAAGGGCTAGAAAAACTGCCATAATGGCATAGTTGACTTCGCGAATAGTTTTTTCTGCTCGTTCTTTAGAGGCCCCAACCCCAACCATAAAGCGCTGCTCGCCCCATTTCATGGGACTCATAATAAATCCAAAGGGTACTTCTCGAATATTTAGTTCGAAAAAAGTATCTTTCTCTAAAGAAACTCGATCTACAAAATAGTCTTTTGGATACAATTCAAAATCAGGATTATTAGAAACAATAATATTACCCTCGCCATCAAATAGAACAAACTCGAGAGTTAATCTTTTTTGCAGATTCTGAAGAAACTTAACGTCAATATTTATGAGCTGTTCAATGAAGCCCGCAACCCTACCAGATTTGGTTAGAGCTTTTGTTATCAATATCATCTGTAAACGGCCGAATTTATCCGGTCTAACAAATGAAATCGTTGCCATTTGAGTTTTATCCGCAAGTTTTTTAAGAAACTCGTCGGCCAACCCAATTTCTAAACGCAAGCGACTTTGTAAACGATTTCTAGAGTCTCTATAAACCGTAGCTAGGTGACGACCATCCTGTGCAAATAGGCTTATTTGTTGTGGAAGAGGATTTCTCATTCCTTGCTTTAATATTCTCGCAGCCTCACTCGCAGCACCAGTGCTCATATAGTATACTAAAGAAGTATCGTTCGAAAAAAACTGACCGCGTTTATTCAAGTAAGATTCATATTCGTTAAAGATCACTAATATTTCACGAACATTACCCCTTAGTCTCTCTTGAAGCTCCTGATTAATTGCCTCCGAATATCGACTAAGAAAAATCCCTGTTAAAAATGCCAAGGGAATAACGGAAAACATCACAAACCATACAAGGAAGATACTCTTTAATGATCGTTTTGGTGATCTAGAGCTACTTGAACTCATGGCGTAGTCTCGCCTTTTTGAGCTCCATCGGGCGCTGGCTCATTGACCGGGGCGGATGCTCCACCATCATTTACTGCAGGAGCAGTGTCGATTGTAGATTCAGTAGCTTTCGAATTTCCATTTTGAGGAGAAGCATTTTGCGACTTTACTGACTCAAGTTGATTCTTAGAAGATGGCGGTGAAACACTTTCCGGCTGTTTCTTATTGGCCTTTACGTTAGATTCAGCTTTCCCTGGTAAAGCTTGAATCCACATGACAACCCTCATTTCACCTTGATTCATAACAATTCTATGGGGCTCTTTTTCTGTCCTAACCTCACCAAACTTCTTTAAATAAGTTAAGAGAGTATCAAAATTCTTTTCTGGCATTCTAATATTGAAATAACTTCCCTTCGGTCGCCTCCAACCTAGCGGAACTTCTCCTGCTTTTGCCCCTTTCAAACTCTCAATGTATGAAACTATCTGTTTAGATTTAGAATCAAGATTCGATAGGCCCATAAAAATCTTAGTTACTGAACCCTGAAGAGCTTTTACTTTTGGCTTTTGATCAACGACAGGTTTTACTGGCTGACTCTTTGCTTGCAGATTATTGTCTTTTGGTTTCGGAGCCAAGGCACCCGTGGTTCCTGAATTCACTTGATCGACGGGAGCCTTATTATTCTGAGCAACTGTCACAGTAGCATCAGTTTCGATCGAATCACTGGGACTATTATTGTTGTTAGCGACTTCTGTCTCGACAGAATCCTCTAACTCTGTGAGAGGATTAAAACTATCACGAGTCTCCTCTTGAATAACAAATTCTTTGATCGAAGTATTATTGTTCCACCACTCTTTTACATCGTACCAGGGAACATAGGTTATAAATAAAAAAGCAAATCCTGCTATTGCCATACCTTCTAGACCAAGCAGTAACCATTCTGGCCATGCCGACGGCCTAAAGACCTTGTTAATATAGTTCCAAATGGAAAGTGAACGCTTTAGCTGCTCTTCTAGCTCTTCAGTCACTTCCACTGCCTGAAGTTTTTCCAAGTACTCTAATGAATCTTGAAGCCTCTTGCGCTCGACTTTGAGTTGATTATTATTTTTTAAATATTCTTCGATATCGGTTTTACGAGGATCCTTGAGCCGACCGGTCAGCAAATCATAAAGCATTTCTCGACAGAGAAAATCGGTCACCTTTCTTTTGAATCTAGGTCGATTGATTTCAGTTCGCATTACTATCTTCCTGCCTAATGCTTGACTGTCCCATCAACCGCACACCTTTTGATACTCGATAGAGCACCGAAGACGGACTGATCATCAAAGTCTTAGCTATGACGTCAACTGGAAGTTCCAGAACGTGAACCCAAATCACGCAGATCATATCTTCATATTTCGCTTCTTTGTGAAAATTAAGCCAAATAGAAAAGTCTAATAAAGGTGACTTCTTCCAACCCTTTTCAAAAGACACTTCACTATGTCCTCTGGCTAGTAGCTTTTTTTCTTTTTGGAAATATTTGTAAGTTAAGTCACAAACCAACTGAGTCTTATCTTCATCCTCATGAAATTCGCGGACTTTTCTTAAGAATTCACCAACAGCAGAACGAGAAACCTTTAAGGCTCGATTTTCATCAAGAAGAGCAAAAAAGAAAAATTTTGCGATAGTCTTTATTTCTTTACTGAACTCTTCATGCATAAATTCACACTTTTAGTCCGTAGTGAGTTGTTTTAATAGATCTAACTCATCAAGTACTTTACCTGATCCAAGAACGACACAGGTTAACGGGTCTTCGGCTATAGAAACCGGCAGTCCAGTTCTTTCTCGAAGAAGAACGTCAAAATTGTGAAGAAGAGCTCCTCCACCAGTTAAAACAATGCCGTTATCAACGATATCAGAAGCCAATTCAGGGGGAGTTTTTTCAAGAGCTGTTCTAACCGCATCAATGACTTCACTGAGTGGGTCCATCAAAGCATCGTTTACTTGCGAACTCGTAATCTCAATAGTCTTAGGTGCTCCAGCAACCAGGTCACGACCTTTAATTTCCATGGACTTTTCTTCATCAAATGGATAGGCGTTTCCAATCTGGATTTTAATATTCTCTGCAGTTCGTTCCCCGATAAGAAGATTAAACTGTCGCCTTACATAGTTAACAATGGCTTCATCGAACTTATCACCTGCAACCTTAATTGATTTACAATATACAATCCCACCAAGAGAAATAACAGCAACACCGGTGGTACCACCACCCATATCAACTACCATATTTCCTGTTGCTTCAGTAATTGGTAATCCAGCACCAATAGCAGCAGCCATGGGCTCCTCAATCAGATAAACTTCACGAGCACCTGCGGAAACAGCAGATTCTTTTACCGCTCGCTTTTCCACCTGTGTAATTCCATAAGGAACACAAATAATAATTCTTGGTCTCACAAAACCTTTTCGATGTCCCATGGACTTCGAAATAAAGTATTTAAGCATTGATTGTGTAACTTCGAAGTCAGCAATAACTCCATCTTTTATTGGACGAATAGCAACGATAGTCCCAGGAGTTCTTCCCAACATTTCTTTTGCTTCTTTACCAACTGCCAGAACACGGTTGGACAAACCTCGATAGTTTTTTTGAACAGCAACGACTGAAGGTTCATCAAGGATGATCCCGCGGCCTTTAGCATAGACCAAGGTATTAGCTGTTCCCAAATCAATAGCAATATCGTTAGAGAAATATTCAGAGACTTTATCAAAGAAACTCATAAGGGTGACTCTCGCAAGTGGTTGATATCTGAGCGCTTCTTATAAACTCTAAGGATCAAAGCCTCTAGAGTCAACTGGCCCCCTCTATATTATGAGGTAATTTACAACTCGACATAGATTGCTATTACAATTGCTAAGTGCTGAACGACTGACATGTGGTGTTAATTAAGGCTGAAGGTAGGGCTTAACCCGAAACCCTAAAAATTAAAATGCCCTTGTATATTGATTGCGGTAAAACCAGTAGATCATTTTGCACAGGCAGATTGAGGAGTATGGAATGTCTGAAGACGCCACTTTTAATAAGCTTAAAGACTTTTTGGAATCAAAACCTGCGTCCATCGACGCTTTAAAACATCTCAAACAGCATAAAGAAATCAGTCTCGTCATTGGAGGAACGCTCCATTGCGCCGTGCTTCAATCCGGAGGTCAACCCCAGGTTGAACGACGCAAGGCTAATGATCCAGATGTTGAGTTTAGAATGAAGCCCGAATCAGTCGACGTACTTGCCGCAAGTCCAGGTGATGATGTTGGAGAACTCGGAGTTCTCGTCATAAAGGAAATTATCGCCGGCCAAATCCAAATCAAAGTTCCAGGAAGCTTTTTCAATATTATGAGAAATGGCTATATCGACATAATCAGACAGGGTGGCTCTAGATTTATGGGGTTTCTAGCCCAGCATGGCCTTTCAAGCATTACTAAAATCACGAGTACTATAAAAAAGCTTAAAAAATCCTAAGAAAACAAAATCTAAGGACCTGTCATAAATGGGCGGCCAGCGCCCTAATTAGACCTATTTACCACGGTTTCGTTTCACTTCGAGAATATTTTCGAGGTTTTTCTGGATAGCCCTTTGTCTTAGGCGAAATTCTTGAAAATTGAACTTACTCGTTACGGATTTAATACTGTAAACTATTGATATGAGCCAAAGTGTCGCGGATACGCAGTCCAGTCAGAAATTAGAGTTGGCGCCATTTGTGTTACTTCTACTTCAGATTGTAGCCCATCTTTCAATTATCCCTATGGTAATCTATGCAGACCTGTACCATTGGGCAATTGCACTTGCTGTCTACTTCTTAACTGGGTGCTTTGGGATGAGTGTTACCTATCACCGACTTCTTTCCCATCGATCTTGGAATGCTAACAAATTCATTGAGTATGCGGGAACACTTTTTGGTACAATTGGTCTTACGGGATCATCATTGGCATGGACCGCCATTCACGTCCAACATCACAACCATACCGATGATGAACTTGATCCCCATAGTCCGATGCAAAAAGGTTTTTTAAGATCTCACTTTTTGAGCATGTTTGAGAAACCTAATTTACATTTTGTAAAGCACCTATCCAAAGATCCTTTTCACAGGTTTTGTCATAGATACTACCTATTGATTCAATTACTTTATTGCTCGATTCTCCTTGCAATCGATCCATTTCTTATAATTTCTGCGTATTTATTCCCAGCTGCAGTTCTGTGGAACACAGGTTCATCGATAAATTCTTTTTGTCACGCATGGGGATATAAAAATTTTGACTTAAGAAATAGCGCCAAAAACAATTGGATCTTTGGGATCCTAACTTTCGGAGAAGGTTGGCACAATAATCATCACCGATATCCGAAAAGATGGAATTTTCAGGTAAAAACTTTCGAGCTAGATATTGGAGCTCTACTAATAAGAATCATAAGATCCAAAAATAGGATAGAAGCTGCCGATGAAATTAAATAGAAGAGACTTTATTCAGACATTGTCACTTATGATGGCGTCCTCTTCTAGCTTCGCGATGTCTTCCGTTGATTCAAAAAAACTATTGGTTCCGTCTCAATACTCAGGAAATGCTAAAAAAAGGTTCCCAAATAACTTTATATATTTTGATTTCAAAACACTGCAAGAGCACGCAATGGAGATACCATTGGCCTACTCCCACAGTGCTTTTACAGTTGGCAATAGCCGCTATTGCCTGGTTGTTGAAAAAGATGGACCCAAAGGGTGCTTGGTTGATTTAAAAAATAAAAAGGTGGAGAAGCTACTACAAGCAACTCCCAAGCATGTGTTTAGCGGTCATATTCTGATTGATGAAACAACCTCCACCTTAATAACGACAGAATTTGATTACCCCACTTCAAATATAATTGTAGTGCGAGATCTTAACTCCTTTGAAGAGAAGTACCGCATTCAAAGCCCAAGTATTAGGCCCCACGAAATGAAATGGCTAAATAGTGAAAGAAGCCAATTTGCAATGGGTCACTACGGTAAGTTTTCGAAAACAAAGAAAACCGATATCGAAGCTGAAATTAGTGTCGTCGACCTTAAAATAAAAAGAATTACGAAAAGGTTTAGACCTATTGATAAAAACTCGATGACTTGTCACCTGGATGTCGTTGGACCGAACAAGATCCTCACTGGTACACTTAGTGCGCTGACAAAAAGTGAGGATATTGAAAAGAGGCTTATAGCACGCTTAGATAGCTACGATGACAGTAAAATGAAGCCACTAAATGAAAAAGCTTTTCATAAAAGTTTCGATTTACTTTCTTGTCCTTTATATTTAGTAGATATCGAAAACAATAAAGTAACTGATGTCACCTCTCCAGAAATTGACAATCATTTAAAATGGAATCTAACAGTTAAAACAGACCCTGAGTCATCAACAATTGCAGTGACTCACGTATATGGTGGACACGTGAGTTTCTGGGATGCTAATTCAATGAAACTTAAAACAAAAGTAAGAATAAACTTTCCAACAGGAGTTTACTTACACGAAAACAACTGGTTGGTTCTTGGAGAAAATGGCCAATTATTGTTTATTGATAAAAATACTCTGAAAGTTTCCAAATCACGAAAATTCGAAAACTTCATAGGTGCTGCTTCACACCTCGAAATCGTGTAAAAAATTAAACGATATGGATATGTGGGGTAACACCGATCTTAGGGTTTTCTAAAGATCTCTTCCATTTTATTTTGAAAGTTTCTACATCTACGCCATATAGTTTACTTTTATGGTCGATGACGATCCATTCACTTTTATCTAATGTTTGATAAACCCCACTTGGCTTGCCTGGTAAATCGATGAGCCCTTCCGACTGTCCTGTTGACGTATTCCAAAGGCTCAGGTGTTGACTGAAAGTAGATGTGGAAACCATCTGTTTTCTCTCGATATCTAAGGCCATTCCCACGGTCCATTTAGTTTTGGCAGTTTCTGGATAGACTTCTTGAACTCCACGGTCTTCATGAAAATAGACCATTGGACTTTCGATCACATTAAAAAACCTTAATGGACTGAGTGATACTTTTCGAGATTCATAGTCATACATCTCTTTGCCAGCAATTCCTCTCTGCTCGATATTTTTTAGAACCATTGAGTGAGAAGCCGCTAAAAAAGACTTTTCATCGATTTTTTTAATATGACAAGGCGAGTACCAGTTTCCAGACGTATAGTTCTTTATGGTCTTACCGGAGTCCAAATTAACTAGTCGAATCTCCCCTTCAATATTAGCTTTTTTGTCGTAACTAATGTAGCCGTAGTGACCTACTGCTATATTTCTCGGTCCGCCAAAAAATACCATCTCATGGGGACGCACTCCCATATCCGCAATTTCACCGACAATCTTATTTGGATTTTTCAGATCACGGATAACAAGCTTATTTACGTCTTGGTGGTACCCAAATTCCGAAGTTATGAAATGGGACTTTTCCGGATCCACTAGTCCGTGCCCACTGAGTACACAGCCTTTTGAGGCTTGAAACTTACCAGCGATTTCCCCTGTAACGATATTTAAGACACAAGCATTTGGTCCATCTTTTTCAAGGACCAATACGTGATCCTTATCGTGTGCTAAAGGAACGCAATCATGAGTCAGAGCCTGTGGAACTTCAAATGTCTTATATGCAAGTGTATCTAAATCGAACACGTGAAAGTAATTGGGATATCTGGAACCCGAAAGGCCCTTTTTACCCGAGCCAGATGGAAAAAGAATCTTTCCCTTCTTTTCCTTAACAATGGTCTCAGAGCTAGCAATTCGTGGCCCTACTATCAAAAGTCCAGTGTTAACCGCTAATAGCTTTAATATCTCACGTCGATTCATTGTTCACCTTCGTCTTATAAGTGGCAAATCTCACGATAAAAGGCCCATTCCTAAAGACCTATGCATCGCTATCTAAAGGATACCTCAGAACTTCTGTCGATTAAATATAAAATGTGTCTTATAATGGTGTAATCATGAGAGGAAACCCCGCCTATATTCTCATTTTGATCCCAATAATTTGCGCGGTATTTCAAATCGAATACTGGCCCTTTACTAAATACCCAATGTACACCTGGGCAAAGCAAGAAAATGGCTTTCCGGCATATGCCTTAGCGTTGATCGACTCTGAGGGCAAGATCCATATTTGGCCACAGCAACTTGATGTTTCTCTGCCGAACAAAAAGATATTCTCTTACAGAGTCTCTATCGCCTATAGAAAAAAAAACTTGGAGTTTGTTAACACGTATTTCGAGAAAATACACAAGGAGACTTCAGGAAATATTGATAGAGAACAGTTTTCAAGCTTGGCCATAGTAAAAATGTATTTCTCAGAATTCAATACAAGCAAAAGAGACCTTAAAAATGAAATTGCTATCAAAAGGGATCTATAATGCTCTTTAGAGAATCTAGCTTGATGGCGTCACCAAAACAATTGTCATTTTTTAGAGTATCACTATGCCTATATTTAGTTGTAAGGTTCATTACATACATCCCTATGTTTATTGATCAATACAACTTTAACAAAGGACTACAGGTCAATTTACCCATTGCTGAATTTCTATTTCTACCCCTTGTGAGCCTTGAATTCGCGATAGTGATCTTTTTTCTGATGATTTCCGGTCTACTTTTATCTGCGTTTTCCAACAAAAGATTTATTTTCCTAATTCCTACAGCTTTACTCTTCGTTTATTTCAACCTATGGAGATACAGCTTCGCACAGATGCCTTATACGACCTATAGTCCACATGACTTTAATGCTGTCGTAATTGTTTTACTGTTTATCGCCTTTAATAGAAATGCCTACTTATATAGTTTAAGAGAGTTATTTACTAAAAGTGATTTACCCCACGCAAGAGATCATTCTGTTTTTGTCATTAAACTTTTTTTATCTCTTGTGTTTCTACAAGCTGTTTATACAAAGATGTCAAATGTAGGTGTTTCTTGGATGGATGGCCAACATCTTCAACAATTTATACTTTGGCGATATTTGATATCGGCCAATGAGTTTGGATACTTACTTGCACAAAATCAAACTCTTTGCATGCTGGGGTCAATCGCAGTTATTGCATTTCAGTCAACAGCATGGATTCTAATATTGCGAAATCATCACAAGATTTTTGTTATTGTGTCCTTAATGTTTTTTCTAGGAGTGCGAGCTACACTAAATATTGACTTCTGGACCACACAATTCTCATTGTATTTGATATTTTTGAACGTAGATTGGTTTACGAGTAAATCTAAAACTGCTTTTAAAGGAAAACTCAAATGGGCAACGAATTAGTATCTAAAACAGATCTAACATTTGATACCGAAAAAGCTCTAACTGAAGCCAATAAACTCTTAAAGAAGTTTATTACCGATGAGGACTTCCAGAAAAAAAAGGGATATCAAATAAGTTTAGT
This sequence comes from uncultured Pseudobdellovibrionaceae bacterium, assembly GCA_964523195.1. Taxonomy (GTDB): domain Bacteria; phylum Bdellovibrionota; class Bdellovibrionia; order Bdellovibrionales; family JAGQZY01; genus JAUHWN01. Next base: position 574 of record CAZFYV010000009.1, on the reverse strand, counting down.
GCATCGAGAGTCTGTTTCTGGTGAAGAACGTTATTTTGACGGAACCAAAGCCCTTTGGCAAAACGGCAAAAAAGAAGCCTATGAAGATGAGTTTAATACTTTCAATAAGGATCTGAAGGGCTCTTACCTGGAAGAAATTCACAGTAAAGTCATGTCTTTTTCCGGTGGGAGACTTCGTAGATATCGTTTAATGTGGCTCAATTCTAAAAATTGCTATTTGTTTCACCAAGATAAGTTTGAGCCCGACAGGTTTCATCTAGCTCTGGACACTAATGAAAACTGTCTTCTACTTTATAAAAAAATGCATGATGTAACCGCTTACCATATTCCTAGAGATGGTCATTTGTATAAGGTGAATGCAGGTGTAAGTCATACCGCACTCAATGCCGGAGAGTCCTCACGCCTACACTTACTATTTACACTCGGGGAAGATAATTCATGAGCCATTTTAAATCTGTCCTAAAAATCAGAAGTGATGAAAATAATTGGGCGAAAAGCTATTTGTCTAATGCTGATAGCAGAATCACCCATAGGCTAACACCTATTTTGGGACAAGACTTCTTTAGAAACTATG
>CAZFYV010000008.1:0-27575 GCA_964523195.1 uncultured Pseudobdellovibrionaceae bacterium | reverse complement strand
CCTCAGACATTCCTCGCTCGCTTCGCTCCCTCCGTAACTCGTCGATGATGTACTTATATCGCAAAGAGCAAACTGAGGACTGATTGAGGAAGCGAAGCCTCTAAATTCAAAATTTCAAAATGAGACAACCTAAGTTTACAAATGAAAGCGAAACTGCGAGAAACCAAAAAAGTGTCTCAGAGTGAAACAAGATGAGACACTTATGGGATCCATAAATTTTTATTTACACAATGATTACAATGGTTTACAAATGCCCACCTTGACTTCTTGACGCAAAGCCTCACAATATAAGTAAGGAGGTTTGTGATGTCTAAGAAGATAGATCCAACAGGTCTCCACAACCTATCGACAGCAGAAATAGCATATATTTATCAATGTGCTGAGGGGTTAAATCCCTTTATTACATCTGCGATGAATTTGTCGGTGGAAGTTGTAAGACCTGCGGGCAAAGAGACTGAAACCCGCGTTAAATTATCTCTTGTTGGGGATGAAGGTCAAATTGAGGCGAATGGTGAAGGTGAGGATTTCTACGATGCTGCTTTTACTGCAAATGAAACGCTTCTTAGGACCTTGGATGTTCTTCACGATCAAGTGATGACCCAAGAAGAAAGAAACCTTGAACTTACTCAATCCAAAAATCGAGTACATTAATAGCTTTTAAGAATCGAGAGGGAGAGATCCCTCCCGATTTTATTTTGCTTATTCCCGTTTTTCTTTCTATTTATAAAGGTAGGTCGTTCATTCGATTGAGTTAGGGTTTCCATGTCAGAGTTAGATTTTGATGGTCTCACATTTTATCCCGTAATTGATCTTCCTGAGAAGTATCCCATATTTGATTTTACTTCAGGCTATAATCCTGAAGAGACTATTAAAAATAAATTTGGTGTGGGTCGTTATAACGAAGTTCGCCCAACAATGTATCAAGGCGAGCAGTATCAAAACGATGATGGAGTTCATCGAAATATTCATGTTGGTATTGATATCGCTGCACCTGTGGGGTCTGAGATCAGAGCATTTTATTCTGGTTCAATTTTGTTTATTCAAGACAATAACAAGGCCTGGGATTATGGTCCGACCATCGTTACTGAACACAAGATACTCAATTTAAAGAATGAAGTCATTGAGCTCTATGCACTCTTTGGTCATCTCTCAACGGAGAGCCTCACTCATTTAAGTGTAGGTGATGAGTTTATGACTGGCGATGTTCTTGGGTGGATAGGTTCTTCAGAGGTTAATGGTGGCTGGAATCCCCATGTCCATTTTCAGCTTTCTGTTGAAAAGCCTGAACAGGGAGATATGCCAGGTGTTGTGAGTCAAAAAGAGCGACAGGCAGCTCTTAAAAAGTATCCTGATCCACGTCTTGTGTTGGGTCCAATCTACTAAAAAGTCATGCTCGTAGGGGTCCAGCTTTATTTCCAAAAGTGTTTCATACCCGACAATTGTCAAGAGGACTTAACAGTCTAAATTTAAGTGCGGATAATTTTGAGTCATTTGTCCAGTAAGTCTTTAGAATTACGGATTTTTATCCGATTATTATCTGTAACATAAACGGATATTTTTTGTTGAACGTGGGCTGAATAAGAAATGGAATTTCAAAAGATTAATCTTCTTAAATGGATGCTTCTTCCTTTAGTGAGTCTTTCGCTAGCGGCCTGTGGTGGTCAGCCCGGAGAAGAAGAAGAGGATATCGGATCAGTACTTCCCTTTGCAGTGTTGGGTATCCAAGGTGGGGCCGACGGGAGTGCCGATGGCTATCTCACCAGTGGGTCTACCGCTCTTGTTTCGTGGGAATCTACTCCTTTAGCTTCTTCTTACTCCATCGAAATTACTGACTCATCAAATGCAGTGGTTTGTACTGCTGAATCAACGACGAATACCAGCTTTTCCTTTGACTCTTGTAACCTCACCGAAGGTGGACAATATCTAGCCCACGTTTTTGCAACGACCGCGGCTGGTAACTCTGCGGCATCTAATAGTCCGTTTCCTTTTATGGTAGATAGTACTTCACCGGATAGTTCTTGGAGTTCTGGTCCCGGTACATTTGAAAAAGTGAATTCTGCAGTTTTTGAGTTTACGGGTTCAGATGCCTCTAGCGGTGTGACGTCTTACCAGTGTCGATTAGATGGTGGTAGCTGGGGGAGCTGCACAAGCCCATACAATGTGACGAGTTTAAGTGAAGGTGCTCATACTTTTGAAATGAGAAGTTTAGATGCAGCCGGCTTGAGTGATGATACTCCGGCTAGTTTTGCTTGGACTGTGGACATGACAGAGCCAGATACTTCAATTGATGTTAGTCCTCCAAACCCTGATACGAATACGACTCCAACATTTGAATTTAGTGGAACTGATACGTCCAGTGGTATGGCAAGTTTTGAATGTCAGGTTGATGGGTTGGGATGGGTTCCGTGTGTGAGTCCCTATACTCTTCCAGTCGGACTTGGCGATGGTGCTCACACTTTTGAAGTTCGAGCACTCGACAATGCGACTAATGAGGATAGTTCTCCTGCGAGTTATAATTGGACAGTGGATAACGCAGCTCCAGATCCGTTTGTGATCACGGGTGTTCAAGGTGGAACAGATTCTACCAGTGATGCCTATCTTACAAATGGGAGTAATGCCCACGTGTATTGGAGCCCGTCAGCCGGTGCGCTTAATTACGATGTTACAATTAGAAATGCCGCAGATTCTGCAGATGTTTGTGCAACACAAAATACGACGAATACCAATTTCGACTTTAGCTCCTGTGGATTAGTAGAGAGCACAACCTATGTCATTAAAGTTGTCGCTAATGATGGAGTTCCTTTGTCAACTCCTGCTACCAATGACGGGTTTAGTTTTGTAGTCGATTCCACGGCACCTGACTCGTCGATAGATGTGTCACCAAGTAACCCTGATGGAAATGCAACGCCGAGTTTTAATTTTTCGGGAACTGATGCCGGGAGTGGAGTTGCCAGCTATGAGTGCCGGATTGATGGTGGAGTTTGGGGAGCTTGTGTAAGCCCTGTTACGACGAGCGCTTTAGCCAGTGGAGCCCATAGTTTTGAAGTTCGAGCGACGGATAATGCTGGTTTTACAGATGCAAGTCCGGCAATACATAATTGGACAGTCGATGTAACAAACCCAATTGTTTCGATCGATACTGCGCCAAGTGATCCAGATACAGATACAACACCTACTTTTGTATTTTCAGGCTCTGATGTTCACTCAGGAATTGATTTTTATCAATGTCGAATTGACGGTGGAGCTTGGGCAAATTGTACGAGTCCCCATACTGTGAGCCCGGCACTTTCTACTGGTGCTTCGCATACTTTTGATGTTAGGGCTCACGATTTAGTAGGTAATACTTCGACAGATAGTTATACGTGGACAGTAAATCTCCCGGCAACTTTTAAGATATCAGGTACTGTTGGAGATATAGATCATGGTTTTGTTCGACTTCAGCTCAATGGAGGCGAAACCCTAGATGTGAATGCTGGTGCAGGAAATTTTGAGTTTGCAACTGAGCTGGCAGCGGGGGTCGCTTATTCGGTTGCGGTCATAAATACACCGGTGAGTCCATCTATTCCATGTACTCTATTAAATGGATCTGGAACTATGCCCTCTGGTAATGTTTCTGATTTAGACTTGGATTGTGCGAGTCTTCAATCAATTGCGGTAAATTCTGATAAGTCGACATTGATTCATCCTGACAGTGCAAGTTTGACAGCCCAAGGTTTGTACGATGATGGTATTTATAGAAATCTTACGTCTTTTGTGGCTTGGTCATCTAGCGACACTGGAATTTTCACAATAACTGGAACAGACGCCAATTCAGTGGCGAGCGGTACCGCTCAAGCTCAGGCCAGCTTCGTAGGTGTTAACGCTTCTAAAAGTATAACCGTTCAAAATGCAACTCTTACAAGTATTAGTTTAAGTCCTGGCTCTCCTGTTGTTTTTGAGAGTGGTGAAGTTTCAATGACTGCTACTGGAATTTACGACAATGGAACTTCAGTGGATATTACCGAGCAAGTGACATGGACATCAGGTACGCCGGCAAATGCGACGGTTTCAGATACATCTGGAACAAAAGGCTTAGTCTCTGGTATCAATGCTGGGACTTCATTGGTGACTGCTACCTTAGGTGCAGTAAATAGTTCTACAACAATCACAGTTAACGCCGTGACCTTAACAAGTATAGAAGTCACTCCATTTGTTGTCAGCGGAGCTGCAGGAACATTTGCTGATCTTGAGGCAACAGGATTGCTGAGTGACGGAAGTGTGATTGATTTAACCGGTCTTGCGACTTGGACAAGTAATGATACGGACACAGTAGTAGTGATTTCTCCAGGAAGAATATCTCTATTTGCTTCCGGATCCACAACAATTGAAGCTTCCTATGGCGGAGAAATGGCATCAAGTACAGTCAATGTATCTGGAGCAACACTAACTGGAATAACAGTAAGCCCCGCAACGCTTAATTTGCCTTTAGCATCGACCATTCCTTTGACTGCTATGGGAAGTTACTCTGATGGCTCCAATGTCGATATAACTGATGATGTACTATGGAGTTCGGATGATGAGTCCATTGTTTCGGTATCAAATCAAAATCTTTATCAAGGTCAGGTTACAGGAATTGCCACAGGAACAGCCAATGTTACGGCTAGCTTGTCAGGGCAAAGTGACTCAAGCGCTGTAACGGTCACTGCAGCTACTTTATCTTCGATACAGATTAGTCCACCTGAATTACTTATTTCAAAAGATATTGATGTCGAGTTTCAAGCCATCGGTGTCTACAGCGATGGTTCAGATGTTGATATAACTAGTCAGGTCGTATGGAGTTCATCGGATACCAGTCTAGCGACTATTGGTACGGGTTCGGTATCCGGTGGCCACTTGGATAACCTTTATACAGGAAGTAGTCATCAAAGCTTTTCGGTGACAGCGAGTCTCTCAGGAATCAATCAGAGTGCAAACGTCATTATCACTCCAGCAGATTTGACCTCTGTTGTTGTCGTACCCAACTCGATGAGCTTGAATACGGGTAAGAGTAAAAATATGCGTGCCTTTGGAGTTTTCAATGATGGTGGAAGTTCTGAGCTCACTGATGTAGTGACTTGGTCATCTAGTGATGAAGCGGTTTTGAAGGTTTCAAATGGAGCGTCTACTACTGGTTTGTTGCAAACTCTCACAGAAGGCTCTGCGACAGTTTCCGCAACGATCAACGGAGTTACAGGTAACTCTGCGGTTACAGTAGATGATATCGCTCCAGAAACCGAGTCAGACGAGGGAATAGGGCTTACTGGGTTCTATCATACAGGAAATGATTTTAATGTTCTTGTGGGGCAAAGAATTGACTCAACCATTGATTACGATTGGGCAACAGGAACAGCTCCTTTGGGTGTTGGAAATAACTTTTCAATCCGTTTCCAAGGTCAAATTAAAGCCCTTTATTCTGAGAACTATACTTTCTGTATGAGGTCAGATGATGGTATTCGTTTGCGAATCGATAGTGTGATGGTGGTCGAAAATTGGACACTCCATGCTCCAAGAGAAGACTGCGGCAATATCACACTTACCGCAGGTCAAAAGTATGATATCGAAATTGAGTTCTTTGAAAACGGTGGTCACGCAGTCGTGGAAATGCGTTGGCAAAGTGCAAGTCAGCCAAAGGTGATTGTACCTAGTCAATATCTGTATCCGCTAGGCTTCTAAAGAAAATACTTTTAGTTGAGGTCTTTAATAACTTCGCAGGCGTTTTTAGCGCTATTCAAGGCTCTATTTTTACAGACTCCGCCAGCGTCACGGTAGGATTCCACTTTAAAATCTGACCTTGGGTAAAGGGAGTTTAGGCGGTCACAGTCAGTATCTTTATACACTACGGTTATTAAATGGTCACAATTGCTTCCTGAATAAATTCTTCGTTCACCTACACCGTATCCACTACCAAAGCTCAAGCACGCGCTCATTAAAGGTTGATCATAGATATCGATGCAGCTGCCATTAAAATAGGCGGACGTGACCTTTAGATTTCCAGCTCTTGCAACTGCCTCGCAAGAGTTTTCGGGCTTCAACTCTTCGACCAATGAGTCGCAGCCGTTTTCACCGTAGAGCTTTGAATTAACTGTTGGATTTGCGAGTAAAGACTTTCCTGTAGGAGCGACGACAACTTCCTCTGCAGTCTTGACCAAAACATTTACATCCATTGCATAACGATAATCTTCTGTCGCTTCAACCGGAACAAGTCCGTTGAGCTCTGTACAAGAGATTGGACCATTCATTAAACTCTCGAAGTTATTTCCGTCGACGGTATACTTGGTTCGAAAAAAATCGATGGCTTCACCTTGATCTTGAACTTGTACATCATCAACAAACCAAGATGTTTTGTTAGAGTTCTTTTGAGTTTCACAAGCTTGGACGAGTTCAAGTTCCGAATTCATATAGACTGCAGCCCTTGTTTCGTTACTGAAGCAAACCGACATAGCACAATTCATATAGTTACCAGACAGCTCTCCCTTGAGGAGGGCGAATGAAGTCTCGACGGAAATTAGCAATAGCAATAGGCATAGCGTGCGCATGGGGGCTCCTAAACTGAATCTATCAGTAACTGAATAATGCGCAGCATCATATACCATTGGGTGGCGTTTTTCAAATGGATTTTAAAGGAAATAGTTGAGTAATTACGACCTATTAGAAGGGCTGATTAGGGTTGTGCATTGATCTGGTTGTTGAGCATATCTATGGAGGCTTGGTCCAGGACAAATACATTATCTACGGCCAATACCACGCAAGGACGGCCGTCTGAGAGGGCCTCACAGCCTTGGATGGCAGCTGTTCTTGCAGCATCTTGGCTTGCTTGTTGAGATCGAAAGGATCCGGCACCGTTAAGTGCTAAAGCAATAGCTTTGGGGCCTGTTGCATCAACATAGGCCTGGATAAAAAATTCTCTGACATAGTCTCCAACAAAAGGGAGGTCATTAACCGTAAAGTTTCCGCCATTGATACCAGCTGGTAATATCTGTCTAAAATTTGCTCCAAGATCAGTAGGATTATATTTTACTTTCATGCCCTCAGCGAACACGGCACAAGAACCGTTACCAGTTCGAACTTGGCAAGCTTCAAGGGCTGCTCGATTTGCATCTTCTTGGCTAGAGAAATCATTACGCATCGAAACCCATCCACAGAGTTGGCTATTTACTGCAATGGCCTTAAACGGAGTATTGGGCTTTACCAGGTATTCGTCGATTTGGTCCATGAACTTAGAATCAGTCGCACAAGTTATAAGGGATTTTTCAAAATCCTGGCCAGCATAATATGGAAGATTTGGAGTTGGAGCTGGTGTCGGTGCAGGTGTAGGATTTGTTGTGTCGTTGTTACTTGAATTATCCTGCTCCAGACTTATCTGCATGCCTTCTTTAACTTTGAAGCCTTCTTCTTCACAAGCCACAGAAAAAATCATTAGTGATGATAGGAGAAAATAGAGACTTAAACGCATTCGTCTTCTCCCGGTGATTGTGGTGCATTACTAGGTGGAGCTGGTGGAGCTGGAATTTTAGTCTGTGGATACAGTTCCTGCAGTTGGTCTGCCAAAACTTTTAAATTTAAAACCTTTGCTCCTTGAACAGCGCCAACTAAACCTGCGTTAACTACAGTTCCATTGTTTGAAATCAATTGTTCAACAAGAGCGGGATTGTAATTGATGTTGTGTGTTCTAAAAATCCCTATAATTTGGGCCGCAGCAGCTGCCACCATTGGGGCCGCAAAGGATGTCCCTTGTCCGGTTCTTAGACCTGAATTGAGGTCATAAGAGACAATTCCGCCTGAGCCAAAGCCAGCGATTTCAACATAGGTGCTACCAAAATTGGAAAAGTCACTAAGGGTTTCATCGTGAACATGGAGTGAGGCTACAGACATCACTCCACCGTAGTCTTTTGTGTGAATTGTTGGATAAGATGTCGGATCATTGTTGATATTTTTCGAATCGTTACCAGCACTTTGAGCAATGAATGCTCCGTTGTTGATGGCATAGGCATAAGCATCTCGGACTAAAATACCACCATTGGCTTGGTTAACAAAAAGACTGGAGTTAATGACATGTGCACCATTGTCAGCGGCATAGCGGATACCGTTGGCAAAGTCGGCTGCGAGTCCGGCATTGTTGTTATCCAAAACCTTGACCGTCATAAATTCAACCTGTTCTTTGAGTATTCCTCGTAATCCAACTCCATTGTCTGGAGCAGCGCCGATGATTCCAGCTATAAAAACGCCGTGGTAATGGTCAGCAGTTGGATCGTCGTCATTATTTACAAAGTCAAATCCATAAAAACCATTTGCATTGGTCCACAATCGACCTTGAAAATCGAGATTGGCGAAGTCTAATCCTGAGTCTACGATTGCGACGACGACGTTTTGCTTGATACCTACCGCTTCATGGTAAAAGTATTCCCACGCCTGGGATGTTTGAAGTCGTCGGTGAAAAAACTGATATTTATCCATTGGATCGTTAGATCCATCAAACTGTGACCTTAATGAGTACTCCTTAAAGTCAAGAGCCTTTGCTTCATTGTTTTCTGTCCAAGTTCCACCGGTCATTTTTGGATTGTAAGTCAATCCGTCTATGCATGACTCTGCGTTGACATTAGAAATCAGATCGCTCTCTGAAACACCGTCTCCCAATTTATGAGAAATCACATAGGATTTCATCGAAGAGGGGATGTTTTGATCGGCCAGTAGAGATTGTAGGAATACTGACTGCGTTCTGGATTTTGCACATTCCATATTTACAACGATGGCGTAGGTTTCTTCTTCTGGATTATCTTGAATATTTTGAATCGAAACTGATCTTGATTTTTGTAATTGGATTTTGTTTTCAGCAAATGGAGATACGGAAGGCTTCGTGTTCTGAACGATTGCCTTAAGTTGAGCTCTGGTCTCACAAATTGTGCTAGAACCCTCTTCAGTGGTTGTATCTGTTGCCATATTTTCTTTAGGCGCACAGTTCTGGAATCCTACGACTGTGACCAAAGTAATAAGGACTAAACCCCAAGTTAGTCTGATTACTGCCTCCCAAGCCCAAAGACCTCCGGAATCTTTGGTGTATGAACCCGTACCTCTATTTTAGTTTATAGATAAGCTAGGGTAATGCCTATGGAGGTGTTTATTTGCAAATTCCCAAATTGAAACAAAGTCATGTCGAACTTCTTTACGAGATAGGTCATAGTAACAAGCATTAGCCGCTGAGGAAATAAGCGCTTTAGGTCTTTTAGAGACTATAGAGTTATCAGGCCTTCGATTTCACTGGCACGTTTGTACATCTCAACAATGGAGTCTGAGTCTTCCATAACAAGGGTAAACGTGCAGCTTTTATAGTTACCATTTTTCGAATCTCGAATCTCTACTTCTTGGTCTTCAAATAAGGCCGTTAATGCGTCGATTTGCTCAGCTTTAACAATAAACTTAAAGCAGTATTTGAGTGGGAACTCCTCATGATTATCTAGGACGTGTTTTAGTTTTTTCCACTTTTCATCGAGATTTTGATTCATGACTGCTTTCTTATTACACAATGGCTAGATTTCAAAAGAAATTAAGTTTTCCTGTAAATTTTCGGCGATGAACTTTCCCTTTTCGTTTTTACTCACATTCGAGCAGGCATAGGTGTCATCGTGTGTGAAAAAGACGAGGTCATCACCAGACAATACTGAGTTGTAAAGCTCAGACTTCTCGTCAATAAGCATTTCTGGGTATCGGTCATAGCCCATAGTTATTGGCAGATGAACCCAATGTCTTCCAGGAATAAGATCCCCAGCAAAGATAATGCTCTTTGTGGCTCCTTTAAACAATGTGTGAAGTTGGCCTGGGGTGTGTCCGTGGCTGAGAGTGAATTCTATCTGATCTGGAAATATCGGGGATGGTGAGTTTTCATCGCATATTATCAATCGACCACTATCTTCGAGAAGTTTATTTATTGCAGGTATAAAAGAAGCTCGATCTCTAGAATGGGGTGACATTGCTCTTTCCCAAGCTGTTTTTCCCACGAGGTACTGTGCGTTTTTGAAAACGAGCTCCATCGGTCCATCAGAAAATTTACTAACGAGGCCGCCGGCATGGTCAAAGTGAAGATGACTTAGAATAACATAATCAATATCGTCTGGAGAAAAGTTATGAGCTTCTAAGTTTTCCAGAAGCATATGTTGTTCTTTATTTTGGATACCAAAGCGATCTGCAAGTTTAGGTTCGAAAAATGCTCCAATTCCAGTTTCACAGAGAATGAGTTTGTTTTGAATTTCGACAAGCATACATCTACAAGCTAAATCGATGCGTCCCAACTCATCTGGGGGAGACCACCTCTCCCAGACCGCTCTGGGGGCGTTGCCAAACATTGAACCACCGTCCAGTTTTTGTCGGTTTCCTTCGATAGACCAAATTTTAATCGGTTGAAGATTCGACATCATCTCTCCTTAATAACTCCACACAAATCCCAAACTGGTTTCAGTATCTGTTGGATCGACGCCTTGGGGAGGTTCATTATCGTGATTAATGCTAAGGGCGGTTTCAAATTTCAGGTTTTTCATAAGTTTATTTATAAACGAAATTCGTCCACTCAACCTATGGTCACTCATTTCGTCCCAAACGGGTTGAAAATAGACGGTCGTCTTCAGTGTTAAAGAGTCTGTCAGATCTAAAACACTATTAACGTAGGAAGAAACACGTACGAGAACTTCTAGGCCGCCATCTGTGAACTCAGGAAGAACTTTTTGGTCCTCTTCGGAGTAAAAAGCTGAAACTCCAAAGGTTAAAAACTGATCTTCGGTATTAACAAAATCGTAGCGAACTCCACTTCCTGCTAAGCTACGGAGCTCTAATCTACGAAAAGTATCAGTTTGAACTTGAGCATAGTTTTCCAAAAAGAGGTTTCCACTTAGGTTTCTAACCCATCTCAGGTGACCAAGGCTTGCCCTTTTGTCGACAATATTAAATGATTCGCCGTAAGACGTTTCCGCCATCAATAGGTAAAGATCCTGCTGACTTCTGTAGGCTAGGACTGAGGCTCCTGACACAGCAGTTTTCTCTGTATTCCCTTTTTCGATACTTCCAGTGGCCTTTAGTTGAATTGCTAGGTTTTGTTGGTCTTCACTTTTCTTAGAGTACTTTCTGACCATCTTTGTGACATCCACGATGGCAAAGCTGGGAATAGAGAATAATCCTACCAATAGGAGAGAAAATATAGTGCGGTTCATGTTGCGTCCTAATCTGTAATTTTATGATTGTTGGCAATAATAAGACTGGAAAACAAAGGTGTCTATATGAATTCACATGTAAACCACAGCGGATTCCCAAGGAAACTTTCCTTTTGGATCATCAGTTTGTTTTTTTGGTTTGGTGGGCAGACCAATCTTTGATTGAGAATTGAGTAGATTGGAGCCTAATGAGGGGATAGACATCCCCTCGAGGACTTTGGACTACTTTAATTCGCGATGCACAGTGTGGCGACGAAGAAATTTGTTGTACTTTTTCTTCTCTAGACGCTCTGGGTGAGTTTGAAAGTTCTTGCGAGTCGTATAACGAGAAGGCGGTTTTCCTTCTTTACGAGCTTCAGTGCATTCCAAAGTGATGATTCTGACTTTACCTTTTTTCTTAGCCATAGCTTTTTCCTCTTCGATGACTCGATAAAGGATGGTAGATATCATAGATGATTGCGGGATGCCAAGACTTTTTTTGCAGACTGTTGTGAGGTGCTGATCAGCTAAGTGCCTGATTATTTTGGAGAAAGTAACCTATGGAAGAAGTCAGGAAAAATATAGGAGCTATTAGAGAGCTTTTAGTGGAGGCTGGAGACCTGATAATGGACATTTATAGGTCCAAAGATTTTTGGACTGAGGACAAAGATGATCAAAGCCCCGTAACAGAGGCCGATCATGCCGCAAATGACCTGATTACAAAAAAGCTGCCTGAATTGACCTCATTTCAGATTATCAGTGAGGAAGATGCCAAGCCACGCCCCAAATTCGACGAGAGTAAACCCTTTTGGCTGTTAGACCCTTTGGATGGAACCAAACACTTTATTAAGCGCGATGGGGAATTTGTTATTAGTTTAGGGCTAGTGACTCGAGATACGCCACTGGCGGGTTTTATCTATGCTCCTGTTTATAATGAGTTTTATTGGGCCGTAGCGGGGATGGGGGCTTATAAATGGGATGACAGTTTTTCTTTTCATTCCAATAGAGGTTCTTTTATTTCTTACTCTAGCGGCTTTCATATGCGCGAGGAATCTAAGGAATTTATCAAATCCCTCGATGTATCCACTTTTTTGAGGATGGGCTCTGCCTTGAAGCTCTGTAAAATTGCAGAGGGGAATGCTGATTTGTACCCTAGATTTGGGCCAACCTCAGAGTGGGATGTGGCGGGAGCACACTGCATTCTGAAAGAGGCAGGTTGCAGGCTTATCGAGATAAAAACCCTGGAAGAAATGAAGTACGGCAAGCCCGACTTTTTAAACCGAGGTTTCGTGGCTTATCGAGGTGACTTGGATGTAATTCCTAAATTGAAGGGTTATATTGAATTAAGGAAGAAGATGAAAAAGGAGAAGTCCTAGTGTCTGACCAAAAGCGTACCATTGATGATTTGAAAAACTCAATAAAGGAATTTTGTGAAGACAGAAACTGGGATCAGTTTCATGGTCCCAAAGACTTAGCAATTGGTTTGTCGACTGAGGCCAATGAGTTGTTGGAAATTTTTAGATTCAAATCTGATGAGCAGATAAAAGAGATGTTATCAGATGCTAAGGTTCGGCGAGAAATAGCTGATGAGTTAGTCGACTCTATGTTTTTTGTGCTGAGATTTGCTCAGCTTTTTGAGTTTGATCTGAGTCATTGCCACGATCGAAAGATGCAAAGGAATGCTGAAAAGTATCCTGTTGAAAAGGCTAAAAATCAAAATCAGAAATATGATCAGCTTTAATTCATTAGGATTTTCCAAGAAGAATTTGAAGTTAGACTAACTAAAAAACGTCTTTTCTTTTTCGAGTTTCTGTAAAGACCTCTAAATCTGTCGCTTTTTCCATACCCAAGGTCATGCGTAGTTCCATGGAATCCCATCGCAAGAAAGGATTAGTCAGCTTTTCCTGCTTTAAATTACTCGGAACAGTGGGGAGGAGGCCTTTGCGAAGCTCGCGAACTTCCTTAAGACGCTCTATCAACTTTGAGTTGGAAGGCTCCAGAGAAAGGGCAAAGCGCCCATTGTCCTCAGTGTACTCGTGGGCACAATAGATCATAGTATCATCAGGTAATTCTTTGATTCGCTTCAAGCTTTCAAACATCTGCTTTGGAGTTCCTTCAAAAAGTCTTCCGCAGCCCATTGAAAATACCACGTCACCACAAAAGAGTGCTTTAGCCGCTTCGAAATAGTAGACAATATGACCGAGAGTATGACCTGGTAAAAACATGACTTTGACCTTATGCTCTCCAAACAGGAACTCATCATTGTCCTTTACGGTTTTATGGAAGCCAGGAATGCGATGTTGATCGTATTCTGGAATAATCACCTGTGGTCTAAACTCTCGAGCCAATTCTGGATTTCCACCAATATGATCCGGGTGGTGGTGGGTGTTCAATATGTAGTCTAAATGCCATTTTTTTTCTTGTAATTTATTCCTAGTGGGATTGGGTTCAGAAGGGTCAATCGTCGCAACCTTACCGGATTCTGGGTCTCTAATGAGATAATTGTAGTTGTCTTTCAATGCTAAGTATTGAACGATTTCCAGCTTCATGGCATAACACCTTTCAAATCAATTTTGAAAGTGAGTGACCTGAATGTCAAAGGCAAAGGCCGAAGAACAAGAATTAAGTTCCTTGAGTTTAGAACAGCAAGCTGTAGAGGTTGAGAAACATGTACTCAAGACCTGCCGTCTCGTGTGGTTCTTAGTTGTAGGCCTGACGGTCTTGTTTTTCATGTATGCTCAAAGTTTCTATATTTCAGGCGAAATGAAGAGCATTTCTAGCGGCGTTTTGAATACGATTTATATCACAACGATTTTTTACTTCTTGGTCGCGGTCTTTGGTGTCGATCGCTACAAGAATTATATTGGCAATCAGGTATTTGAGCAGAAGTTATCTTTCAACAAGGGGTTGCAGCGATTGGCTCTTTCCCAGATCGCAAAATATAGTCTGCTAGAAGCTTGTGCGATCAATGGATTAGTACTTGCTGTACTTCAGCAAGATATATCGGCTTCCTATGGATTTTTGATTTTGGCTTTCGTTGGTTTGTTTTGGCAGTATCCATTGGCCGATAGAGTTTTTTCAGGTTTTCCACAAATCCAGGCCAGAGACTCTCAGTCGTGAAAGTCATTATTCAAAGAGTGAAATCAGCCCAGGTCAAGGTCAACGCTGAGGTCACCGGTAAAATCTCCCAGGGCCTGCTTAGTTTCGTAGGAATAGAAGAGACAGACAATTTAGAGAGTTTAAATTGGATGATTAGAAAGATAACTGACCTTCGAATTTTTTCAGACGATCAGGGGAAAATGAATCTTTCTCTTAAAGATGTGGGCGGTGAGCATCTTTGTGTGTCGCAATTCACTTTGCTAGGAGATGTCAGTAAAGGACGAAGGCCACACTTTTTAGGAGCGGGAGACCCGAAGGTCGCCAAAGAACTCTATCTTCAGTTTTTGGATTTGAGTCGAAATTTAGGTATTAAGACTGAATCGGGAGTTTTTGGAAAAGATATGGACGTAGAGCTTACCAATGATGGTCCAGTCACGTTTTTTATTGAAACGCCGAGAGTTTAATTTCCTGTTTTTACACTTTATCAGCTCATGATCTGCGCTACAATTAGGTATGGATAAGAAGCTACATGTCGGCATCATAGGTCGCGATCAACTTACATTAAATTACTCTCTTGAAGATGGAAAGATATCAGCTTTTGAGGTTAAAGCGCTTGGTTGTTACGAATTTCTAAAAAAAGTGGAGACGCTCAAAACCCTGCTTAATCAGCCTTTAGATTCCCTGGAGCTTCCTCCTGGCGATAAGCACGAAGATATGTTAGTTCGCGAGCTAATATTAAAACTTAAAGGTCAGTGGGTCTTTCCGTACACCGATGAAGAGCTTTGTCATTGTCGAGTTGTTCCCACGTCGATTGTTGATCAAGCTGTCCTCTCTGGGGCCCATGGCGTGGAAAGTGTAAGTCGCAAAACATCGGCCGGTACTGGGTGTGGGACCTGTAAAAAGGATATCGAGTCAGTGATTAGGTATCGCAGGTTTTCTAAAGAGTAGTTATCGAACCTTATCTGAAAACAAATAATGCCTTAAATTTTTAAAAATGGCCGTTGAGGCATGGATCTGATTTAACAGCCTTTGCTAGTTGATCTTCGGATTGTTCACCGACGCTGAAGTCACCCAAAGCAGTCATGATATTTTGGGCCTCTTGTTCTCTAACGATGGTCGTTTCTATTCCAAAAGTTCTCAGGTAGACAAGAACAGAGTTGTCGCCGATGAAATGGGAAACACCGCCTAGAAACATATTAAATTCACTGCGATCTTGCCTGAGGAGTACTTCATAGATTTTATTTGCCCAATCTCTATTTCGTTCGGCGTGCATTTCTGATTTCATTACTGAATGGGGTGCTGTAAGGAGGGCATCTTCAAGTTGTGAAATGTTACCCTTTAGGTAAGCGTTGATTTGCGATTCGATATGCCGCCGTCTGCTCGCAACAAAATTATCCTCATGATTGCTCAGCCGAGATGCTCGTAAATTAAAGGCGAGTTGTCGAAGATTATCAATTGTGTAGATTTCTTCTAAGAGAGTTCTTTGAGTGGATCTGTGGTCCATGGAAAAAATTGATTTTCTCAATGAATGCGCGAGTGCAAAAACTTGGTGGTCAAAAGATGTGGAGTTCTCTGGAAAGAACAGATGGTTTCTCAGTATTGTAAAAGCTAAGAATGGTTCAAGTCGATCAAGCTCTGCTGTATTCATTTCTGTATCACCTGTGCCACTCAAATCTAATCGATTAGCCAGCTCCACATAGGTCGCTCTAATTTCAGTTTCGAGTGCAGGGTCTTGACCATCGAGAAATCGGTCTATAAGTGGTTTCGAAGCCTCTGAAGCCTCACTGCCTAGTCTAGCCAAGTCATAATCATTTAGCTCTATATAGAAATCTTTGGCGTATCTCATACGATTCATAGAAAGAGGATGTATGTCTTCGAAATTGAGCCCTTTGTGAATATACCCTAGAGCATAGCTGCATCTTCTATTGAATTTGAGTCTGTAGAGCCAAATGGGTTTGTTCTCGCTGAAAGCAAAATTACCCAAGGGACTCATATTGGAGTCTCCAGTAATCAAGCTTAAAATGTTGCCGACGACGCCTTCTGCCTGGGCCGAGTGACTTCCGAACAGGTTCAATTGGAAGCATAAAAATGTAACTAGGCACAGCCTGATTAGCTTTGATCTCATCGTGTGATCTCTTAATGCAAGCTTAATGCCTTAATGGAACGCTGGTTTATTTGTGATTTCAGGTAGTTAAGTGGCCTTAGTGGGCCTTAATAGTCACTGGTTTTTCAAATTGTGATTTTGGTCTGGCCGCTTAATTGAACTCAATCAGAGGTGCTTTTTCAATTCATCGACGATTTTGCTCTTTAGCTCTGGATATTGCCCCTTCAGAAAAGCTCCAGAGGAGAATCGGTGACCGCCACCGCCCAATTTCTCTGAGAGGTCCAAAACTTCTAAGTTTCCTTTGGATCTTAAGCTGAGTTTGTATTCATTGGGTGAATCTTCCCGAAAAAGCACTGCCGCTTCGAGAGAGTCGATATTCATGATCATATCCACGATGTCTCTACTGTCATCGAGATCCATGCCATGGTTGGCAAGGTCTTGAGATGCGACATAGAGAATCGCAATTTTGGAGTCTGCAAAGTACTCGATATTCCCTAGAATCTTTGAAAGGAAAGCGATTTTTTGAGTCGTGAAATTTCCAAACAGATTTTGATGAATTCGACCGGGATTTTTTATAAAAGGCAAAAGTTCCGCAGCGATCAAGTGTGAAGTCGCTGAGTTTCTTACGTATCGAAAGATCTGTGTGTCAAAAACGATACTCGTATAAATTGCTTCTGCGATATGAGTATCCAAGCTAATACCCATCGTTTTGATCAAGTTAAAAGCCATTTCCCCAGTACTTGCAGCAAAGGTATCAATGACTGAACCGTCTGTGGGCTTAGGGCCCTTTGTCAAAACAGGGTGGTGGTCTATAAAGAGGATCTCACAGTCCGTGGCTTCAATGGCCTCATAAAGTGGGCTAAGCAAACGACGATCATTGGTATCGAATATCAAGCATAAATCGCATTTATCAATAGGGGCATGTTTACCTTCGTAAATTTCAATGACTTCAGTTCCATTGAGGAAGAAGTATTTTCTTGGAATTTCATCAACACTGATAACTCGCACATTTTTTTTGAGCTTTTTAAGAGCGTGAAACAAACCGAGTTGAGCGCCAAGACCATCACCATCACATTGTCGATGAGTTGTTAGTATAATATTCTTAGCTGCCTTAATTTTTTCAGCGAGATTATCTAGCATAGTTCCTTCTTGTGCGAATTCTCTGATCTTTATTATGCTCTTCAATCTTCAGAATACTAAGGAATGACAGGGATTTAAATGAGTTTCTAGATTTGGTAGGGAATTTCTTATCTATTGAGGTGGTTTCTCACTTTGGAACAGTTCTCTATTTTGAAGACAAAACTTTTGTCTAAGTTTTTTGTAGAGTTCATCTCGGAGTAGGAGGCTTTCACAGGAGATCAGAATTCCTGAGTTTTCATTCATGTCCATTGTTACCTGGTAGTCATAAATTTTAAATTCCCATGTATAGAGAGCTTGGCCTCTTGACTGGAACTTATAAAAATCTTTGAAGGAGCTAGAAAACTCACACAACCCATATTTACTAACAGCTTTCATAATCTCGAGAAAAAGACGTGGGCTATATAGGTCAATGCGAATACCTGGGTGTTGGTCATTGATCTGATCAATCTTAGCGATAAGTGATGGTCTGATGTAAAAGTTTTTAGCCATCTATCATCCCACCACTAAGAAAGCCAGCCAGGCATATACTTTAACCCAAGGCTAGCAATTCCTAAGAAAGAAAAGAAACCAAATATATCGGTCGCAATTGTCACCAAAACGCCACTACTAACTGCTGGGTCAAATTTTAACTTCTTTAGAGCAATTGGAGTCAATGCTCCTAAACTTGTGGCTACAATTGAATTAAGAATCATCGACAGGCAAATAACTAGTGAGACTAAAAGATCCTCTTTCCAAAAATAAATGAGTGCACCAGCAGTAACTCCCAAGATCGCGCCAATATTTATTCCCACAAGTACTTCTTTAAAAAAGGCCTTCTTTATTGAGATAAATTGAAAATCGTCAGTAGCTAAACCGCGATTAATAACTGTGAGTGTTTGAATCGCAGTATTTCCACCTGTGGCCGCAACAATATTTTTTACCGAAGCTAATATGATAAGTTGAGCCATCGTTGATTCGAAAAGACTGACAACTGAACTCGCTATAGCTGCTAGTATCAAATTTAAAAACATCCATGGGATTCTATTTTTAAAGCTCTTACTAACGGTTGTATAAACTCTGTCGTCTTCTTGGAGACCAGCAGATGCGTAAATTTTGGCCGTAGCTTGTTCTTGAATGATGTCTAGAATGTCATCTACTGTGACTAGGCCAAGTAAGCGATTGCTTCGATCAACAACGGGTAATGCTATGAAATCGTATTTTGAAACGAGGTTTGCCACGTCCTCCGAAGGAGTTTCGGGAGCAGCAGTAATAACATCCTTTCTAGAAAGCTCTTCAAGTTTTGTCTCTACTTGGGCTGTTACTAGAGCTCGAAGTGAAACCACTCCAGTTAAGCGTTCTTCGGAGTCCACGCAGTAAATATAATAAATGCTTTCTTCTCTCGATCGGCTTCTTAGTTCTGTGAGCGCTTCTCCAGCGGTTAAGCTATCTGAAAGTGCAAAAACCTGAGTCAGCATTAGACGACCAGCAGAGTCTTCGGGGTAATTTAGAAACTGAATGAGTCTTTGTTTTTTAGTCTTGGAAAAAGAATCAAGAATTGAAGTGCGGCGATGCTCTGGGAGAAGTTCGAGAATTTGAGCTCCATCAGCCTCGTTACTGTGTCCGATAATTGATTGAATCTGTTGGTCGGATAAAGTTCCTAGTAATTCTTGAATCCTACTATCTGGAAGTTCTAATAAGGCTTCGCTGGCCCTTTCGATAGAGATTAGAGCTTCGATATAGTTTTTGATCTCAACAGTTTTTAGATGGCTAAATAGGGCCGTAAGATCTGGTGCAGCGAGTCTAGAGAGAATTGATCTTAAAGGCCGATTATTACGTCCGACGAGCAATCTTTTGATGATGGAAATATTGGTTGGATTCAATCTCATGTTGCTGCTCGTTAAGTGTCGAAAATAATTTAACTAAAAATCTATTTCTCGCTTTTTCCATCTTCTCGTTTCAGCTTGCAGTCGTCAATGGATTTGGCTATAAAGGGAGTTTAATTAAAACCCAGAGAGTCACCATGTCAGATAATGAAAATTTGCCGATAACAAAGCGTGGAAAAGAACTGCTTGATGCAGAGTTGAAAGAGCTAATTACTGTCCAGCGTCCCGGTGTTATTAAGGCTATCGAAGAAGCTCGATCCCATGGAGACCTAAGTGAGAATGCTGAGTATGATGCCGCCAAAGAGCGCCAAGCTTTGGTTGAGGGTCGAATTAGTGAAATTCAATCCAAGCTAGCTGGCGTAGAAGTTGTAGATCCTTCCTCAATTGAAAGTGATCGAGTTGTTTTTGGAGCAACCGTTACGATAACCGATTTAGACACTGAGGAAGAGCATACATATCAAATCGTGGGTGTTGATGAGGCCGACGTGAAGTCTGGTTATATTTCGATCTTGTCGCCACTAGCGAGAGCGATGATCGGAAAGCAAGAAGACGATCAAATTGTCGTTCGCAGTCCCAAAGGCGAAAAAGAATACGAAATTGTTAGTTTTGAATTCAAATAATAGACTTGGCCTTGTGAAAGTTTTTTAGAGCCATTACTCTATGTAGATGGTGTCTGGAAAACGGGGAAATCCGCCACAACAGCATAAATCAAGCTCTCAAACAAAACTAGTTGAGAACCAGCCTGGCTTTACGATCAGCTTGACGGTCCTATTTTTAAGTTTGTTTTTGGGGTTGGCTTTTCGCTTTGTTTTTTCTCCAAGCGCTATAGAGTCCCGCATCAAGTCAGAAATGACGGCGCAAATTGATTCCGAAAAAATCGTTTTCGAGGGCGTTTCTTTAAGTCTAGCTGATGGTTCTATTCCTCAATTTGCTTTGCGAGTGAGTTCGATAAGCTTAGATATGGAAAATCAATGTTCCTTGGGTTTTAAGCTCCAGCTAGAAAAAATGAACATTCCTTTAAGTTTTTGGGAACTACTTTTTGGAAAATTAAAGTTGAGTTCCGTTGTCATCAATAATGCATCACTTGAATCCTATAAGTCTCCATGTGAAGGGCAAAACGAACAAGTTGTTCAAGAGGAATTAGCAATTCCTAATATTCAAGAAGCGGCCGATGAGTTGCCTGAAAAAGTTGTCACAGTTGAGGTTTCCGATAACCCAAGTAAAAAAACTGTAGATCGATCACCTGCCACAATTAGTATTGATAAGTTGATTAAAACCAAAGTGAGTGAACAGGTCGCTCAGTTGAAAACTCAGGGCTTTGATAAAGATTTAGATCGGGCTTTCCTTGAAATTGGTAAGGCTATCAAGTCGCTCAATCAGTTGCCGGTAGAGTTCAGCCGAATTGAGTTAAGAAATTTTAACTTCTTGTTGGAAGGGCAGGCTTGGACGGGCTCCGAGTTTTTTGTCTATAACAGCCCTAATTCTAAAAGTCTTAACTATTCTTTGTTTTTTGACTTTCCAGACAGTATTGGTCGCGGTCTCTCAAATTATTTTAAGTTCAAATTGTCAGGTCAGATGTCAGGTTCGATATTGGATTCCAAGTTGTCGATGATTGTAAACGAAGGGGCTGCGAGTCTTGGTGTCGTGATCAGCAAAAAAGGTAAAAGTGATTTTCGGGTCGAATCTAAGCTCGATGTAGATCATTTTGCTCTGTCGTCCTTGTCTCAACTTCTTGAAAATTTCCATGCAAATATTTTTACTGAACTCCCAGATTTTGCTTGGCTCAACTGTGAGCTAAGTACTGGTTCTAACTTCGATGAACTAGAGAAATTGCAAATAAACTTAAATCAGTGTCGCCTTAGTGGACGTCGTGGAGAGATTAGAGTTCCGAGAGTCCAATGGAGTTTAGAGAGGGGATTTGTTCCTTTCGCCATGGCTTTTCATAAAATTGATTTATCTAAAGTCAGCGCGTGGCTTGGGCAGGGTCGTTGGAAAGGTGTATTTGAAAACCTAGGCTTACTCTCTGGTGAGTTGAATTTCAAAAGTTTCTCAATGATTGATTTTGAAGGTCAGTTGAGAGGATTAGTTGCAAGGTTTTCGAGTCGAGGAGTGCGTCGGGACCAAGTGTTTGAAAAAGTTGGAATGCAGTTGACTTACGATAAAGAGCGAATTGCCATCAAACTCAAGAGTTTTGAGTTAAAAGGTGGAGATATTCAGGGGGAGATATCTGGGAACTTCAATAACAAGCTAGATTCTGGGGTCATTCAGGTGGATTTGGAGAGAGTTAATTTTTCTCAGCCGATTGAAACACTTTTGCTTGGTGGGCGCTTAGAAAATTTAAAAGTTTTGGGGCAAGCTCGACTCAAGAATTCAGAGATCGATCGTTGGCGAGGAATGGTCAAAGCGGACTCTTTTTTGGGATCAAACTTTGAATTTAAGAATATTTCAGCCAAAACTGAGTTTCGTAAAAAGGTCTTTCAAATGAATATTAAAAATGCGAAAGGCCGCTTGTTTGGGACTTTGTATGAGTTCTTTAGACCAAGCTTATTGGATCATCCGTTTAAGGATAATGAGTTAATTATTTCATCTTTGTCTACCAATCTACAAGTCGGGGAAAATAAACTTGCTTGGAAAGGAGCCAGAGTTTTTTTACCTGACAAGATCTCCGTGAGTTCTAATGGTGCTTGGAGCGCGGATCAGGCTATTGAGGGGCGACTATTTGTAAATTACCCTCAGCTTAAACAGATTAAATGGATTGTTTCAGGAACAAGAGAGGTACCTGTTATTGAGCCTGATTTAGTTTGGCTGCGTAGACTTGCTAAAGCTAATCCAAAACTTGAACTGAACAGTGAGATAGAAAAGCTTCAACAACTAAAAAGTGAAGACGGACAGGGGTCCGTTATTCGGGGAATCGGCAGGAAGTTGATCAAGCGAGCCAGAGCTGCAGTTCCTAAGCTACTGGATTTCAGCAGCAGTGATAAAGAGGCTGTAAAGTCCCAAGACTCCACTCAAAAAGTCCCACCCACAAAATCGAAGCCTAAGAGCCAGTAAAAGCTTCCAGACTCCGAAGAGGGGGTCCTCAATTTGGGTTTCAGTTTGGAACCAGAAATATGGCTTAACTCCAATTCAAGAGACTTGAGTAATAAGCACCATTTTGGCTCCAGGCTTTTAGACTCTTTTTCACAGTGAGTGGATTTTGATCTTAAAAATGATGCTTTGTGTTATCTTGCCCCAACACGATCCAGGGGAAAATGACTTTGAGTCCATTTTCCTTAGAACGAGCAGCATAGAAATCATCGACCGAAACGCTTGGGGGTTTTAACGAGCTTCATTATTTCGGTTATTTCTATGCTAACCATGAGAACGAGCATCGAAGGATGATTATTCTCAGACTTCGTCTAGTGGTGGGAGTCAAGGGGGCGCGAGAAGGGTTTTAATTCTTCGCTTTGAAGAATTAAAACCCTTCATTTTTTTGTGTAACTCTATTAGCTTATCAACAACATGATTGAGCCACAGGGAGTGCCTTATTACCACCCGTATTCAAAGCTTCTCAGAATTTTGGTATTTTTATTTAAGTGAGCATGCACATCCAACTAATAGAGTTCTTCACTATATTGGAACCGGTCTAAGTTTTCTTTTTTTAGCTTTAAGTTTAGCACTTCAAAACTATTGGATTTTATTAGCCATGCCTCTCTTTGGGTACGGATTTGCTTGGTTGGGTCACTTTAAAGTCGAGCACAATCGACCTGCTACATTTAAATATCCTCTATGGTCCTTGATTGGCGATTATAAAATGTTTTTCTTTCTTCTTATGGGCCGTCTAAATGGGGAGTTAACTATTGCTCGGGATAAGTACCCGCAATCATTTAAATTCTAAAATGAAGGTTGAATCTTTTATTCACAAATTGAGTTCATTGAATTGGAAATGTCCAGATTGGCCGCAATCGACACCTCTTCCTTATAATATTCAGTGGCACCGTGGAGGTCCCCACGAAGGAGTGTTGGAGAACACCATACCTGCATTTAAAAAAACCACTGAATACGGTGTAAATATGATCGAGTTTGATGTTCGTTATGTCGAAGGGCATCTTCTATGTTTTCACGATGATCATATGGAGCGCTTGCAGTGGTGGCCCGCTCATATTTCTGAACTATCTCTCAAAGATATTAAAGCGAATCTACCGGTTAGTACCTTGGGGGAGATACTCAGTGAGCCGGGACTTCCTGAGTATCTCAATATCGAAGTTAAATGTGATCTTGGATTAGAAAAAAAGTCTCTCGAAGCTTTGGTGGATGCGATCTGTCCTTATCTCGGAAGACGAGCCATGTTGGTTTCTTCATTTAATCCTTTTTTTCTCTATTTATTGAAACGGGAGTTGCCCGACCTTCCCAGGGCTTTAATTGTAAGTTGGGACTACGAACCACGAAATGCACTATGGCTTAGAGGGATGAGTCTATTGAGGTTTATAAATCCTCACATTATTCATTTTCAAAACGAGTATATGACTCCAGAATTAGCAGAATTTTGGAATGACAGGGGAATTCGCTGGGCTATTTGGACGGTAAATACAACCCAGAGAACAAAAGAGCTCCTAGATTTAGGAGCTCAAAGTATTATCACTGATAAGATTTATTTCCGGGATCAAGACCTACTGTCTATATGACGTCCACGTAAGGCTAGCTGGTTGAGCATTGCCGTCTTGAATGCGGTTACCACTAGAATCCAAAAACTTGAGATTGTAATTCGCCCAACGACTCATTTCTTGGGCTTCTGCTTTCGATCTTGGTGTTCTGCGAACATTAAAAGGTAAACTGCTTACCGGAATTTTGGCGCGAAAGCTTCTAAAACACTGTCTTCGAGCCTCAGAAGGATTCGACATTCTCCAGCAACGGTCATTGGAATAAGGCGAAAAGACTTTGAAATAGACATTAAAGTAGCTTTTGCCTCTTTCTATCTTCCACTTTTGTGAAAAGTGTTTCTCGTATTTGTAAAGTCGACGATTGCGAGACCAGTAATCCACCACGAGAGGTTTTGTTTTTGTCTCTTTGAAAAGGGCGATTTCAGGACTATTTGATAAAAAGAAACCGCGAGCCATGGCAGTCATTGTATCCCAACCGTATCCCATATTTAAGGCACAGTGGTTACCAGTATTAAAATCTAAAACTCGAACCGTTGAAATACCTCTACGGTTATTCAGTTCTGATTTCATGACTCTAGAATTGAAATCGTAGGGAACAATCCAATCATTTTTAGATGGCATAGCCAAAACTGGAATATCTGTCGTTGCTCGTGCATATCTCTGAAACTGGTTGAGTCTCCAAAGCTGTTCCGTGCTATTTACATTTAAGTTCTGAAATGGAGAGAGCTGCCAATCTTGATCGGTTTCGTTGTAGTACTTAACAGTTCCCTCTGCCACTCGATGTGGAATTTCTGGATTGTCTGCAATTTCTCCAAGGGACTTAAAAATATCTCCTAAAATCGGAACAACTGAAATCGCCGCGGTAATCTCGGAGAGGAAAACATAGCGCATCAAGCGTCCCTTAATGTTTTTCTGAAACAAGTTAACCATGGACGGTTGAAGGTCAACCACAGGGCAAATAGCCATTGAACTTTGAATCATGGTTTGTCCACTAAGGAGCCTGTTATAGCCCCCGTAGTAGCCACCGTAAAGAGCAGCTTGTCCGCCGAGACTGATTCCCATGAGATGGACACTTGAGATTCGAGGTCCGAGCTCTGGATGATTTCTTAAAAACTCAGCTAGGCGGATCATGAGCATGCCTTCTTCGTGACCACCGATTCCTATTCGACTGTTGTCTGCTACAAAGTTTTGTCCTGTGAAGTTACCAACCAGCAAAACGTTGAAGGGGCCAGAGTCAAAAGTGTGCATCATAGACCACTTAGTTGAGGCATCACCTGTATTGCAGAAAGCTCCGCACTTAATAATGATCATCGGTTTAGGGGATGGATCTGGCTTCAGAGCAAGATAGCCACGCTGGGTATAGCCGCCACCTAAATTGAAATGCAATTTTCTAACATATGGATGATCACAAAGGGGATAGCTCACAGTAGAAATTTTTAAAAGTCCCCAAAGGTCTCCTGGCCAATGTCTCTCTAGGTGATCACCACACCTGTTGAAAAAGCCTCGCATTTTTTGCGCTTGAAAGTCATATTGGCCACTAGAATTTAAGATCTCATTTTCCAGGTCTTCCGCTTGGCAACCTTCTTTGTTTCGTTGTGGAGGAAGACCACTTGGAGTCCATTTAAACAGATTGCCAAAAAAGCCACTGCCTTTTTCTTCGTTCTTTTTGATATGATCAGCCACGTCTGGATCAGGGCTGCTTTTTATCTTTTGTCCCAACTGAACTTGTGAAACGTTACTCTTACAACCCTCGTAGCTGAGAACCTTAATATTTGGTGACTCGAGTTTAGAAAACGTTGTTACAAGTTGGTCTTCCCATGCCTGCATTGTTGACTGGGATGGTTCGGCAAATGCTGCTATTGAACCTATCATCGTGATCAAAACGACGATTAAATTTCTTCGTTGCATATCCCCCCCTAATAAACTCTAGGGTCTGTCAGTGCTTCTCCACTATAATGACAGTAGCCCTATATTCCATCATATCGGGCATTCATGGCAATAAATATGGTTTATCCTAAATCTCGGTATTTTCGTCCTGGCAATTCTAGCCCTTTGCAAAGCGAGAACTCTGGACGAAACTAAGAATGCGCTGTGCCAATTTTTCCATAACTAGGCTTGCGGATTCGCTAAGTTTTTCCTGTAGGCTCTTTTTTTGTTTGTACTTAAAACGAAAAATTTCATGTGTTTTAACTGTGCCCATGATGAAGTCATCGCTGGTTTGAATTTTATCGATGAGCTTTCTATCTAAAGCTTGTTTTCCGTACCAGTATTCACCAGTGGCCACTTGAGACATATCCATTTGAGGCCGAGCTTCGGATACGAAGTTTTTAAACAAATCATGGGTCTCATTGATTTGCTCGTCTAACTTCTTGAGTCCCTTATCTGTGACCTCACCAAGAGGGGTAACAGTTCTTTTATATTCACCGGCAGTGATTTCGTAAAAGTCGACATTGTTTTTTTTGAGCAAATTATGAATATTTGGAATTTGTGCAAGAACTCCAATACTTCCTAAAATTGCAAAAGGAGCTGCTATGATCTGGTCACCTAGGCAAGCCATCATATAGCCTCCACTTGCTGCGACCTTATCCACAGAAATGGTGACTTTGAGGCCAGCTTCCTTGAGTCTGTGAATTTGAGACGCTGCCAGTCCATAGCCATGGACCACGCCACCTGGGCTTTCTACTTTTAGGAGCACTTCATCGCTTTTATCTGCAATAAGGAGAATAGCAGTAATTTCTCTTCTGAGAGATTCCACTTGTGAGGCTTTGATGTCACCTTCGAATTCAATCACAAACAGTCGAGGTTTTTTGTCTTTAGACTTATTCTTTTTAGTTTCTTTCTTTTCTTTCTTTTGAAGAGCTTTAAAATCTTCTTTCTTTAACAAGCTAGCTTGAATAAACATTTTAGCGTCATTCCATTGCTCGTGAATCGGAGTGATTTCAAGTTCTGGTCTAAGTCGAGATTTTGCAATTAAAAGAAACAGGACAAGTAAAACGGCTATGATGCCTAGAACGACAATTAATGTCGATCCACCAAAGCGCAATAAATCGTAAACTACTTCCACTGAAGGCCCCTCGCACAAATTTGTATATTATGTAAATGGTCTTAAACATAGGGCTTTCGTCGATAAAGGTCGAGTAAAATTTTTGTGCAAAAGAAGACAAGAAGACTAAAAAAGGGGTAGACTATAGAAAGGAGTAGAGTCCAATGAAAACAATAATTGCAGTTTTATTAAGCATGTTTTTTGTTATTTGTAGCAATGCTAATGAAAAGAATCTTCAGCGCGAACAGGACAGTGTTGAAAAAAGACAAGTCCGACGAATGAAGGCTCGAATTCGCTCTTTCTATGAAACTCAGTTAAAGGATTTGGACTTTCAAGAGCGTCGTCTTAAAGGGGCTGAAGCTCTGCGCAAAAAGAGAGTTGAGGATGCTGAGCGGCGAGAGAAGGCTCGATTGGAGTATATTGAAAAGCGCAGTCCCTACAAGTATCCAGAGGACACCCCCGCCTATCAAAAGCACCTTGAAAAAGAAGATAAGT
>CAZFYV010000007.1:0-27826 GCA_964523195.1 uncultured Pseudobdellovibrionaceae bacterium | reverse complement strand
ATGGTCTACCAGCAGAGTGCTAGCAGAATTGATGACCACACATTAGAAATGTACATTTTGGCTCGAATGCACCTTATTGAACTTCTTTCTCAAAAAGCTAACTCCGCAAGAGTGAGTTTCGGTTTTGATATTGTTCATGGCGAAAAGCTAGGAGAAATCGAAATCACACTTCAACAACAATCAGCTCAAAGAGCCATTGGTGTCTCATCTTCTGAGATGGTAAGGCTATTTTCATTGGCTCATTTGCATAACTTGTGTGAGCTTAAAGACAATCGTCTTCAGTTTATTCAGACCGGTAACACAGGTGGATCAAGTAATACGAATGAATTCACACTTGAGTTCACAACAGTACTCTCTGAGTCATGTAATGAGGATTTATTCGATAACAAAGCTCAATGTGAGGGCACAAACGAATTTGATTGCTTAATGACGAGACCAAGTCTATCCAGCGCTGGGTGTAAAGCCACTCTGCCTTTGAATTTCAATCAATACTAAGACTTCTGCCTAAACTCTTTTGGAACCAAAAAGGTGAAAAAAGAAATCGCGGCAGGCAAAACCAAAACAGTCATCAATGTCGCTACTAGAAGTCCCCACCCCAGAACAAGTGCAAGAGGCTGAATAAAGGTATCTAGGCCACCAATTCCATAGATCGTAGGAACAAGACCTATAAGTGTCGTGATTGTTGTAATTATGATTGGCCTAAGTCTTCTCACTCCAGCTTCGATAATCGCTTCTTTAAAAGGCATACCCGAGTTCACCCTAGTTTGGACAAAACTTAGTAGAATTATCGAGACATTCACAACAACCCCACTCAAGCCTACAACTCCGATAATTCCCATCAAAGAAAGAGGCTGACCATGAAGTGCTAGAGACCAGACCACTCCGCAAAGCCCAAATGGAATAGCGAGCAAAACTAAAAATGGATAAACAACAGAGTTAAAAGAAAGACTAATAACCATAAAAACCATCATCAAGGCTAGAATATAAAGCCTCATGGTATCTTTGAGAGCGTTTAGTCTATCTCGCTCACCACCACCGACTTTAATTTTAACTGCCGGATTTTCGACCCTCAATTTCTGTAAAAGTGGAGCCACTTTGGCATTGGCTTCTTTACCCGTTACCTTTGATTCATCAACTTCCCCAAAAAGAGAAATTGTTCTCAAGCCATTTAAGCGCTGAATGGAAGAAGGACCCGACTCTTCCTGAACTTTAACGTAGTTTCGAACTTTCACAGCCTGGCCGTTTACATTTCGAACCGTCAAATTCAATATGTCTTCGATTTCATTGGCGAACTTCTCACTCATGCCCACCAGTATCTCGACCTTTTCATTATCTCTAAGTATTTCATTTGTAATGATACCTGTAGAAGACGCAAAGATGGTTTGAGATATATCGGTTGGCCGAACACCTTCTGATACCGCAAAGTTATTGTCGACAATAAATCGATACTTCTTGCTATCACCATCAAGATCAGTTTCTAAGCTTTCTACCCCATCTATACTCTCAAACTCAGCACGAATTTTATCTACAATAGACTTACCCAAAGTTAGATCTCGTGAAGCCACTTCAATTTGTACCGGTTTTCCAATGGGTGGACCGGGGCGATCAATCGTGATCGAAGTTTTCACTCCAGTTCGAGCCGAGTAATCTTTTACAACTTTACGAATTCTTCCTAGAGTCGCTTTTTCCTTGTAAATAAAATCTGAATCACTGACAAAAACAATATTGATATTGGCTAGGTGAGATGCATTTTGTTGAGAACCAGAAGCTCCCCCAGTTCGCACTTGCCCTATAGTTGCATAGAGACTATCAAAGGTTTCTTCTGAAACAGCATTTAACTCTCCAGACAGCTCCTTAACAGCGCTTGCCGTTTTAACCAGTGGAGTGTTTCTCGGTAGCTCTACTCTTACTGATATTCCTTCAAGACCAGTCGCTGGAAAGAGAGTAAAACGCTTGAAGAGCATTCGACCTTGTACCAAGGAAATGATCATAAAAATACTCGTCAGCCCGATGATCAACCAACGCTTTTTAATACTCCAATCGACGTATCCCGCATATTTTGCCTCTAGCCGACTAAAGAAGCCTGGTTTTTTTTCTTTCTTCTTCGAAGGTTTCATTAACTCTTGGGCGTGAATAGGCAAAATTATTAATGACTCAAAAAGTGATACAATCAACATGGCTATTACTGCCATAGGAATCACACTCAAAAATTGTCCAATAATTTCCTTCATAAATAATATCGGGAAAAATGCAAAGATGGTCGTAAGGACAGTCGCTACAACCGGAATTGCAATCTCCGATACACCTTTTAGAGCGGCATCATAGGGAGACATTCCATTTTCAACATAATGGTAAATATTTTCGCAAACCACGACAGCGTCATCAACGAGCATTCCCAGGACAATAATCATCCCAATAATGACTAGAGTATTTATGGTGGCGCCTAATAAAAACAAAATAGTAATACCACCCAAAATCGCCACGGGAATACCAATGGCCGTGACCATAGACGATCGCCAGTCCAAAGAGAAAATCAAAATAATCATTACCAAAAGCAATCCGAAGATGGCATTAGTTGTTACAGTACCGAGCCTGGAGCGAACTCTTTTAGATTCATCAGTGTATAGTTTAAAATTTAATCCCTGAGGTAGATTTTCAGTATATTTTAACAGCAACTCGCGTATGTTATCTGTCACTGAAATGATATCTGCATTGGGCTTCTTAATAATAGTAAGAAGAACTGCATCTTCTGAACTAAAGACACTGGATTTTTGAACTCGTTCCGTACCATACTCAATAGAAGCTACATCAGAAAGTGAAACCGAACGACCAGAATCATTACTTCTGATAATAAACTTTTTAAGCCTTTCAATTGTGGAATAATCTTCGCCGACTGTGATATTGCTGGACTCTTTTTGACTTTCAAAAAGACCGCCTGGCTTCTGCTTAGACCAAGATCGGAGCCCACTGATGATTTCAACAAGTGTCATATCATATTCCGACAACTTGTTTGGATCTGTTTTTATTTTTAGCTGGAGGTCTTCGATACCCTCGTAACTAACACTCTGAACACCATCCAAGGTTTTTATATAGTCCCGCATTTTTTCAACTTCTAATTTAAATTGAAGTGGATCTATATTTCCAAACAATGCCATCCGAAGAACTGGAATGTTTTCCGCTTTAATTTCGGAGATTACAGGGTCATCAACAACATCTGGTAAATCTGAGACCTGACCTATCTGTCTTCTTAACTCGTCAATGACTTCATCTGGATTTGGGTACTCATCATCAATCTTTACGGAAATAGCACCAGCTCCGTTAAAACTTACAGAACGATACTCTTCGACCCCATCAACCCCATCGATTTTTTCTTCGATTGGGTCAATGACTAACTCTTCAATATCTGCTGGCGAAGCACCTGGATAGAAAGCACTAACCGCGACTCTATTGAAATTTACGTTAGGCCTTGCTTCCCTTTGGATAGAGGCTAAAGAGAGAACTCCCATTGCCACAATTAAGATAGTTATATAATGAACAAAGAGCTTATGCTCCATTAAGTATCTAAAAAAAGGCATCTTATCTCTCTACAAAGCGGTCAAAAAACTGATGGTAGTCAAGAAACTCTACAGTATTCACTACGATCTGAGTTCTTAATCTAGCAAGTTGTTGTTGATTCTGAGTTAAACCCTTTTGAAATTCAGTCAATGCGAAAAAGTCAATGCGACCTAAATTAAAATCTCTGAGGGCTTCACCATAAATTCTATTGCTTAACTTCAGGTTTCTTAGTTCTCGTTCGTAAATCTTAAAATCAGCTTTCAATGCATTCTGTAAGAGATAGTACCGAGACACCTTCGATTTCTTTTTAAAATCAAAATTTTTCTTTGCCGCCTCTAAACTATAACGGTTGGAAGCCTTTCTCAACTTGCTCTCATCAGACACAAAGGGAAAGTCGGAACTGATGCTCATATAAACATAGGGATTGTCATTACCTGTTGTTTGATTAAAAGCATCTGAAAAGCCGTCATCTAAGCCAGCGCTCCCTAGCTTTAACTCAAAAGCTAGGCTCGGAATTGCTTTCGCGTCGAGTTCTGACTGCTTTAAATTTAATCGATTAATTTCAAGCTTCAAAGACTCTAATTCCATATCCTTTGATTCAATATTAGGAATGCCAGAATTCTTAAATTGAGAGTAAATAGTTTCGACCTGTTTAAAAAAATCAGCCACCTGTGGACTATCCATTCGATCTACATCGACATTATATTTAGACTTAAAGTTTTCAGCACTTTCAAAAATTTGCTTTTGAACAGTGTCGATAAGCGAGTTACAGGAGTTGAGTTCTTTAATACTCAATAAATAATCTCGTGATGAAACTGATCCTCTAGAGTTTTTGACCTTTAACTTATCAGTTTGTTTTTTTACTTTGCGACAAAGGCTCTTTTGAAGAGTTAACTCATCTCGTCTTTCGAGAAGTAGAGAGTAGTCCAATAGACTTCCCGCCAGTAATAACTTGATTTGATTCTTTACTCCTAATTCAAGTTTCTTTTGATTGGCTTCATTACTCTTATAGAGATAACGATTTTTTTGACCATACAGATCACGCAATAAATCTGTTTTAAATCCCAGGTTAATATTGGTTCTAGTAAAATTAATAGTCGGATTCGTCGCAAACCCAATTACATTGTCACTGTAGGAGAGATCCAAACTCGTATTAAAACCATAGGTCCATTCTTTACTTAAACTAGATGTAAAGGCCGTGCTCTCATTTTGGTTGGGAGCAAAAGGAGATGCTGCCGGCGAACGATCATCCGTATTTGATATGGTCATGGAATGATTAATCGAAAAAATAGTGAGCTCCAGCTGAGAATCAATCAATGAAGACTGACCTTGGGATTTTACAACTTTCACTTCGTCTGAATTTAATAATACTTGTTGCAGAAGATTCTCTACAAAGGCTCGCTCATTAGCATGAGCCGAAAGACCCACTCCCATTGCGATAACTAAAGAGAAGATTTTTTGAACTGATAAGATATAATTAGTGATTTTTTTCCGTATTAACATAGATCTGTTCACGATACCTTGAACTTTAAAAAAGGCAAGAAAAATTCGAATACTTACAGAACTATGAACAGTAATCTAAAATGACAATAGGAGTTACTAAGAGTCGAATTGGTTTGCTCGGTCCTGTTGCCCAATCTGACCGCTAAAATACCTATACTGTCCAAAGTTCTCAACTATCCAAGCCCCTTCAGGACTTGTCCAAGCTTTAACCGAAAGGGTAATAAAAATAAAGGCCGGAAGCACGAGACCAATCCAGTTTGCGGCAAAATTTGCACCTAGTATCGCTAGAATTGGCCCTACACAAAAAATGAGTGCCGACTTCGCAAGAATTAATAAAAACCTTCGACCAGCATTACTCTTTGTCAGAGTGGTACCATCGGGCCGTCCCATATAAACTTGAAAGATTCTCTGCCCAATTGTTGCTCTCATCCAAACAGAAGGCAGCAACAGATGGTAAATTAAAATTAAAATCGTACTTAAACCCGCCGTGATAAAGAAATTTCTAAAATCCGATTCTCTATACCTCAGCATCGATCCACCTTTTAATTCAGTTTCAGGTAGAATTGACCAAAACAGACGACCAATAACAAACACAATTGTGATCAGAATAATAAAGTCCAAGACAAAAGATAAAATTCGTTGAGTTGGTGTCGCGTACTTCATGAAGCCCCCTGCTTCTTCCCATTTAATAATACAAAAAGAGATGAACAAAACTGTATTACAGAAATCGTTACCAATGTTGCAGAATCCAAAGTTATCCCCAATGAGGCCCACCCCAACATTCCTATTCCGTAAAAAATTGCAAACCAGGGAGTACCTTCCGAGTCCTTTTTCCAAAAGTCGTAAGCCAGAACAAAAAGGGCGGTGGTACAAAAAAGAGCAGCGAGAAAACCATGAATCATAAATTCATTCTCTTTCTACCATAAAGAAATAAAAGATGGGACAAAGGAATGAGTTGCAAGAAACAAGTCGAAATAATTGCCAAATATTGAAACTTTATTCCGAACAGAAACCATTGAATAATTCCAGCCCAAAAGAGTGGTAAAAACAACTTTGAGTTGAGAAATTCCGATCTACCGGTCTTAAGAAAACTAATATACTCAAGCCAAACGCCTATCATAGAAAATACGGAGGCGAACCAAATTATATTTTCATTCATACCAGAATGTTAATAGTCAAAACTAAGAAACACCACAAAAAAAAAGGGGCCAAAGACCCCTTTTTACCTAAGCAGTACAAATATCAATTCTGGACTAGAAATTACCTAGAAGCTCAACCATCGCTTCTTTGGACTTTTTAGTTTTTCCAGTACACCAACTAAGCCAGTTACAACCTGGTAGTTCATTTTTGAATTCTTTTGCTGCGTCTCTAATTGTTGCACGAGCATTTCTCGAAAGGTCTCTTGAGTAACCCAATAATTGCTCAACATAAGAGTCAGCATTATTTGAGTTTGTAAACCTTCCGTCTTTTCTCGCTTCCCAATCCTTTTCCATCATCGCAACAACAACTTTTTTCATAAGCTTAGAGCTTTCCGACTCTAAACCTTGAGCAACATTAGCAACTGTTAATCTAACATTCATTGTTTTTGAAGATTTACCAACACGAACATTTATTGGATAATCACGATTAACCTCGAGAACGTGTTCATCAAAAATACCAGATGGGTCCACAGTCTCCATAAAAGTTGCAACATCAGCGACGTATACATCATCCACGATCTGACTAAGAGCCGGAATGGTCAACTCACCCTGACCAGGATTCACAACTTTATTCTTTCCACTATTTTGAATAGATACTGAGAGGTTTGCCTCAGCGCCACCAACGTTTGCACCATTAGAAACAAGAATTCCAATTGTAAGCCCTTCTACTTTTGCACTTACATCCAGACCCATGGCTTTTCCATTAGATGATAAGTAGCTATAGGCTGAGTCATAAGACCCCTCAACTAACTTACCAATAGAACTGTTAAAGCCTTCAAATGCAGCATCCATATATGCCTCAGTGTACCCATCTACATATCCTTCTTCATCAGCCTGTTCCATAAGAAGATCACGGGCGAAATCGACACCAGCAGTGTATGCGTTTCTATTAGGTCTTCTCATATAGTCGCGATACTTAATTTCAAGATCTGTATTGTACTCTTCGATCCATTCGCTGCGAAAGCGGTCTTGAGCTTGGCGACCATTAGAATACTTAGATGTTAAACCCTTATAGTAGTTAACTTCAGAAGCTCCAGTTAAACGACCAGATACCCAAAGTTCAAATGCCCAACGACCTGTCCACGGCTGAATAGACACTCTTTGCTGTGAACACGGGCTCGTAAACCAAGATCTGTGACTGTCAGAAACAATCATATCCCATCCGTAGTCTGTTCTTACTTGCGCTTTCAAATAGTTTTCTACATTGCGAAACTCTCTACTGATACGAGAAGTTAAATTTGAAGAAACACCCACATTTGGAGAAGGCGGTTGATAACCAAACTCACCCGGATTTGAAAAGTTTCTCGCAGGGACATCTCCTGAAGTACCATCTTGAGGAACAGCTTTTTTGAACTGGTCTTCAACTAAAGCCATTGCATAGTTGTCCGATTGACTTTGAGCATCTGATTGACCACGATCAAAACCTGCTGATCCACCTTCGCTCATACCGGATTGAAACCCACGATCATAACCAGGGTAACTCTTGAGAGTTCTCGACCGACAATATTCTACAGAGAACTCGTCATAAAAACCGTCTTGATAACTTTTAAGAGCATTGGCTACAGGAAAATTATTGTCAGCTATAATATTAACAACCTGTCTAGCTGGCCCTTTCGCTCTATCGTACATCTTACGCATACAAGAGTTATCGCAAGAGTCTAACCCTCCACCAGGATTTGTTCCAGAGGCCTTAGGTACAGTGAATGCACCTTTCATAAACCCGCCACTTTTCTTTGCGACTTCAATAACGATTACATCGCCCGGCTTAGCTTTCTTAGGACTAATCGTCCAATTTACACATTGATTTTCACCGGTAGTTTCTTGATGAGAAACGGATTTGATCTCGCTTCCAGTCGTTTGGTTGTAAATTTTAAATTTTCTATCTTTACCAATCTGATTGCCATTGATCTGACAAGCATTCACAACATAACCAGAACCATTATAGGTAATCTCGTTTGCCGCGAACAAATTGAGGGCAAAAAACATGATCGCCACAACACTGAACAACAAGCTTCTAAACATCATTGTATTCCTCCAACACTTGAGTTTTCTAACCTTTGCGCACAGTGCCATAATGCAACCAGCAGAGCTAGGCGATTCTTAGGCATTAGAAATCTTACCTAAAAAGGCGTTTAACCCTATAATAATTAGCTGTCTCAGAATGAAACAAATTCTAGAACGCGACAAAGAAGGTCGCGCGAGGGACGAATATTCAAGTTAAGGCAGGTGTAAACAAAATTATGAAGGGACTAGGCATGAAATTGATACCAGCAATACTGACAATTCTAATATCAAACATGGCTTGGGCTTCAAGCTCTTACTTGAATTCCTCAGGAACAGGGAGTGTTCAGCAAGCAATACTTAATGAGTATGGAGCAGATGCTGGCGCAAACACGACCAGTTGTCTCCTTTGCCACTCTGTAGAGAGCGGAGGTTTAGGAACTATTAATCAAAGATTCGGATTAGACTTTGATAATGCTGGTGGAACTTCAGGCTTAAGTGTTTCAAACCTTCAGGTTGTATTGAGGTCATTTGAAAATACTGATTCCGATGGAGATGGCTTTAGCAATAAACAAGAATTCGAAGATAAAAGTAACCCCAATAACGCTCAAGACAATGCGAATACCCCACAGCCAGAACAAGGTCCCTCTAATTCTGGTGGATCTGATGGCGGTGGTGGCGGCGGATGCGGAGCCATAATTACAAATTCATCTGGCCCCAATACTCCAAACTCAGGACTACTTGTACTATTGTTTTTGATTCCAATGATGTTTCTAATTTCAGCTCGATCATACCCCCGAGCTGTTTAACTGTACCCTACTACCAATGTTACCCGAAGACCTTGACTCAACCCAAGGTCTTCATTTTTTTTAAGCAGGAAAACTAATGGTGAATGTCGTACCTTTATTGAGCTCAGTTTTTACGTCGATCTGACCATTGTACTTCTTTACGACAGTTTTAATCGAGTCTAATCCAACTCCACGACCTGATAAATCAGTTACATTTTCTTTGGAACTAAAACCGGCTTCGAAAAGAACTTTCCAGGCCGTTCCCTCATTTAGCATTTTTTCAAAGTTACTTTCAGAAACGACTTTAGAGCTCACAGCCTTTTCTTTAACTCGAGTATAATCGATACCACGACCATCATCTCCAACGTGGATTTTAAAATCAGATTTTGAGTTTTCAATTGTAACATGAATCTGACTAGGCAAGGACTTATCGAGTATTGTTCTCTCTTCGTCAGTTTCTAACCCGTGATCCAGAGAGTTCCTTAGTAAGTGGATCAAACATGAATCTAGATCAGAATACATCTCTTTAGGAATATGCGTAGAAGGACCCGAAACCTTAATCATTACAGACTTACCTAAATCACCTGAAATTCGCTCGACCTGCTCCGGCCACAACTCGAATATCTTCAATAAATCAACTGAGTCTGCTTTTTGAACAATCTCCACCGCCGCTTTAAGGTTCTTTGAGTTTAGTTTATCCAAAAGATCTTCGTAGGTTTTGCGCTCAAGACAAACTCCTAAGAGCCTTCTCTTGAGGTCATCGTTAATCTCCTCAAGTATCTTTTCAACTCTTTGGGAACTAGCTTTAAAGGTTTCGTACATTTCCATAAACTGGACGTCGATTTTCGAAAGACCAGATATATAACTTTCTAAATTATGGCAGCTCGACTTCAAGTATGAAATTTCAAACAAACCTGAAAGACCTTTAGCATTGTGGAGCTTCCTCATTATGTATTTAGATTCTTGTTTAATCTTAGAATCAGGGTCCTTACTAGAAAGCGCTTTATCAATCTCTGTTTTTATTCCATCTAATAACTCTAGAACACTCAAGAACGTATCT
Source organism: uncultured Pseudobdellovibrionaceae bacterium (assembly GCA_964523195.1). GTDB lineage: Bacteria > Bdellovibrionota > Bdellovibrionia > Bdellovibrionales > JAGQZY01 > JAUHWN01. The sequence goes on along the minus strand of CAZFYV010000007.1, from coordinate 17,720 downwards.
GGATTTTCATAGACACGTTTTAAGATAGCTTGCTCCATCTCCATCTGTTCATTGAGCAATTCAAGTTCTCTTTGCAAAGTTATATCTTCCATTCCGATATCGACTGCGATGACCACACCATCATCATCAAAACAAGGGAAATATGTAAGACGATATATTTTATTTTCCGATGATTCAGAAGGAATTGCTATTTCGGCGAGGAGTAACTGAGAAATATCTTCAAACGACATCATATGACTGGAGAACATCAACTGAAAGTAATCAAACCAATCTTTTTTACGAGGATCCTCATCTCCAAACAGTAAATCCTGGAACTTTTGACCGGTTAGATTATTACTTTTCAAATATTTGGTACATTGAATGGAATAGTCTTTTGAAATTACTCCTTGCTGATCAACCTTAATCAAACCCTGAGGAGAGTGATGGAGAACTTCACTCAGTCTACCATTTACTCTCTGTACCCTAGTCGCCATCTGCAAGAACAAGGTCTTCCAAAGCTTGGGAGTGTTTTCGACTGACTTTAGAAAATCTTCTTTTTCGATTTTCAAAATTTTACTCTCTTTTAAAGTTGTCACCGTGGCTGATGCTTCAGTATTGGGAATCAAACATGACATTTCCCCAAAGCATTGATCGCGGTCAATCATCGCAACCATTTCATCATTAACTACAATCTTTACTGCACCATCGCGAAGAAAGTAAACCGCGTCTGCCGCCTGGCCTTGAGTAATCAATTCGGTTCCGGCCGAGAAATTCATTTCTACCATCGAAGAACAAACGTCCGACAGTTCAGTGTCGTTAAGACCACTAAACAATGAAAAGTTCTTCAAAAAAGAAACATACTCAAATGACAGTTCATCGAGCTTTTTTGATCCGATAAAGCACTCCTTAAAGTACTTTTCGGAGAAAATGAGGCTATAAATAATGATAACTAGACCCTAGGCGGGTCTATTAATTTAACGAAAACTTACCAGTAAACAAGATATAAGTCGCATCAAGGTCTTCCTCAAAAGGCAGCCTGATTTCCCCACCCAATGTTACCCCTTTTAAATCGTATGCAATACCTATGACCGGGGTTAGGTAATAATTAGTTTCTGTGCTTTCGAAGTTCCCTTGTGGAGTTTCCACTTCCACTGAAGCTCTTCCCATAGTCACGCGAGCTCCTCCAAACAGATGCAACTCCTTGGTCAAACCATAGTGATAGTCGACTCCAGCCTCTAGACCTATCAAAGATACACTACCTGTACCAACCTCGTAGCCGAAATAGTGTATACCTGTAACCAACATCAAACCTTTAGGGGTCGACTTCACGAGTTTATGCAAAGGGTACTCGAAATCTCCCGATAACAAATATGTGGTTTCCTCTGCCAGAACAAGACCCAACCCAACCTTAAGACCGGACTGAGCCACGTAGCCTCGATCAATTCGACTCGAGTCACGACGCTTCTTACGTCTTTTTCTCTTCTTTCGGCGCTTTTTCTTGGCAAGAGTATACACTTCACCCTCTTCCGCAACTCTAGTGTCACTTGAAGAAAGAATTTGAGCCTCACCGACGCCTGTAAGGCAGAAGCTCAGTGCGATACAAACTTTGAGTGCAATGTTTCTAAAGGCAGTTTTTCTCATAACCAAATTGTAAACTCTTCTTGGTGGAATAAAAAAGCCTTTTTGTAACCGGCCTAAGAAATCCATGAGGATTTTCACTTTGACACCGGATTAGGTTTCATCGTATCGACTGTGTCATGGATTTTTTCGATACTGTAGAAACACGTAGAAGCACTCGAAGATACACCGAAAAACCTGTCCCTGAGTCAGTCATGGAAAAGGCCTTCGATGCAGCTCTTAAAGCACCCAACTCATCCAATATGCAAACTTGGGAGTTCTTTTGGATTAGAAGCCCAGAAAAGAAACGTAAAGTCGTTGATGCTTGCTTAAACCAAGGCGCTGCTAAAACTGCTCAAGAATTGGTTGTGATTACATCCAACCGAAAGAATTGGAAGAGAAGTAGAAAGGAAATGCTAAAGCTCATCGACGATGAAAAGATTAACAAGTTTGCACATCCTTACTACAAAAAGGTTATGCCCTTATTTTATGGTTTTGAGTATCTAGCTCCGTTTAAGTGGTTACTTTTTAATGGACTTGGTCAGTTCAAACCTACTCCTCGTGGTCCATGGACTCCTAAAGATATCGATTTTATCTGTATGAAGTCAGCAGCTCTCGCATGTGAGAACTTCATGCTAGCAATTACAGCTCAAGGTTTTGATACTTGTCCTATGGAAGGTTTCGATGAGAGACGACTGAAGAAGGCACTTAATCTTTCTTGGCACCATAGAATTTGTATGGTCATTTCAGTTGGCGAGAGGGATCCCAAAGGAATTTGGGGAGAACGAATTCGCTTTCCAAGAGAATGGACGATCAAAGAGGTCTAAAGTAAAAATGAAAATAAATTGGCAATGGGCATAGTTACAAAGAACCAAAACCTTTGAGAAAATGTCGCATCCTCTGTCAAAACAGACCTGGAGTTAGGTTTATTGTCAGACATCAAAACCCTAGACTTTTTCATTCTTTCTTCAATACTCAATTGGATAGCCTTGGCAAAGTCGTCACTGTCACGACAGACATACATAAGTTCAGAATTTAAGTTAGCGGACCTGGGGTCTATATTATATGTACCTAGTAAAACTATTTTCTCATCTAAAACTGCGCGCTTAGAGTGAATGCCCCATCGACCTTTATCTTTAGGTGAAAGTGGTTTCCCATTGTAAACCAATAGATCTAATCCCGTTTTAGCAATTTTACCCATCCTAGGATACAGATGCGAGACGGTGTAATAAGCATCAGTAGAGTACAAGCTATTAGTTAAAACCTTTAAATCAATCCCTCTTTTGCCAAGGTCGCTAACAACGTCCAGACCACCAGGGCCTAAAATAAAATATGGACTCTCAGCAACAACCTTGTTTTCAGTTTTGGAAAGTTCACTAACGATTTCCTCAAATACTTTTCTCTGACTAGAGCCCACACCCGGATAATCTGTAACAAAAACCGAATCGGTACAAGTGTACACTTCAGACCCTAGATCAATAATATCAACTTTTTGATATATCTCTTCTAGATCAGAAGTTTCTTCAATAAATTTAGAAACCTTCTTCAAATCTTTTGATTCAACCGTAAAATCCATCTCCTCTGGACTCACAGAGAAGTCTGAATTCCAATAAAAATCAAAACTCTTTCTCATTTCAGAAGCAATATCTCCTTCAATAACGATGTCGCTATCTAAGAAGTTGTAGTCTTCGGATAAATCAAAATATTCGTCAGCAATGTTTCGACCTCCTGTCAGGGAAATTTTGTCATCTATAATCAACATTTTCCGATGACTTCTATGTTGGACCGACAAAATTCTATAGAGAGGACTCGTATTATAATACTTAACCTCGACCCCGTGAGATTTTAAAAAGTGAGCGTAAACGGGCTTCAATTGAAGAACAGCTATTGAAAAGTCGACCAATATTCTTACTTTGATACCTTGGTCAGCTTTTTTAATGAGTTCCTGAGTTATCAAACGCGCTGATCGGTCTACATTATAAATAAAAAATTCTAAATCAATGGATTCAGATGCATTACGAATCAACTCAATTCTTCGCTTCAAAGACTCAATACCGGAATCCAAAACTTCAATCTTTTGAGGATTAGAGCTTTCGAAATATACAGGGTCTCCAGGAGAAAACTTTCTTTGCCCCCGTCTTTCCTCAATCGTTAAAAAAATACTCAGGGCGAGATAAACTAAAAGTACACTTCCGAAAAAAGTAATTAAAATCCATTTAAAAAACTTCTTTAAAAAACTCAAAAACTAAGCTCCACAACACTTTTTAAATTTCTTTCCGCTACCACAAGGACATGGCTCATTGCGACCGACTTTTGGTGCCTCTCTCACGAGAGTTTGCGTACTCATTTCTTTTCCTTCTGAATAGTACCACGAACCATCTCTAAAATTGAAATAGCTTAACTCGTGATGAACTCTAGGGTCTTGAGAATTAGTATCGTTAAATGATGCCTTAAATTCTACTGTTCCTTTTTTTTCGCCACTTTCTCCACCCGATACACTAACAATTTCTAAGTTTTCAAACTCACATGACTTAGCCCATGAGCGGGTCGCATCCATATCCAACTGTTGTCTGGTTCGAGGGTCATGGGTTTCTTCTATAAAATCCATATGCCCAGTTGCAAAAGCAGAGTATCTAGCTCTCATAAGTGATTCAGCGGTCTTTGCCGCTTTAGGATTCTTATGAATTGGTTCACAGCATTCAGTGAATTCAATTTGATTTCCACAATAACAAGTCACTCTTCCCTCCAGAGACCACCGTCAATCTAACGCTTCGCATTTTCGATTTTAACTATGGCAGATTTATCCCTAGACTTAAATCTGTAACATCTAGCATTAGCAAATTCCCAAAGAGTGAAAATTGAACTCAGCCATGTGATGATAAGAGTAATTCAAAATGAGGTATTACATGCTTATTAAGATGGGATCAAAGATTGCGCTCCTCGCAGTACTTGCATTAACTTGCACCGCCCTGGGCAAAGATAAAAAAAGCGACGAAAGCGAAGGAGACACAGTTCCTGCAGAGTTTGTGGAAACTGAAATTTATGACGATTCACCATTTACTGAGCCATCAAATCTAAGCTTCTTTTATTCTGGTAAGTCTAAATATGAAGCCTCACTGAATGGAATCACCAAATATATGGGCGATCTAAAGAAGTCTAGTCCTAAAGATCACAAAAGTATCTCTCCTGAGTTCAATAAACTAGTCAAACAAAAGGAACGCGCCAAAACATGGTCACTTTATATGGCAGGAACTGGTGGAGTCGTTTTATTGAGTGGGCTCACTATTTTGCAAGAGGAAGAACGGGATGCAAATGGCCAGGTTGAAAAGAAACCAAATATTGGCTTAGTAGCTGGTGGCTTTATTCTCGGTTTTGTTGGTTCTATGGTATATTTGTACCTCAACCCAGAGGAACCTGAATACCTAGACTTCGTTAAAAAACATAATAAAAAAGTGAAAAGTAAAATCCGTTGGGACCTTGGCTACCACCCAACAAATAAGGCCCCTCAAGTTAGTCTAGGATACAACTTTTAATTAAACGGCCATTCCGCCCTTGTTTGGATTATTGTAAGACCCTCTTTTGGTCACTGACGATATAATGAATTTTCGAATGTTTTCTGGAGTCCCGGAGTAAGTTGATGCACCTAATTCATCAGCTTTCTTTGGCATTCCATAAATCACACAAGAACTCCGACTTTGAGTTATCGTTAAGGCTCCTCGATTCTTTAAATCAAGCATCCCTTGAGCTCCATCTCTACCCATTCCTGTAAGTAAAATTGACCAAACACTATTCGCAAAACCAATACAAGATCGGAAAAGCACATCTACACTGGGTCTATGCGAATTCATAGGGGCTGTATGACTTTCATTTGCAAACAAACGACCACTTTTACGTTTATAAATGGAGATATGACTATCTCTTGTTGTCGTATATATATGCCCCGGCTTTAAGGGCTCAGAGAAGTTTCCTTTTTTTAATCCCGAAACCTTAACAAGCCCATCCAAGAAGCTTGTAGCAAAGGAAGTCTCGATATGCTGAACAACGACAATCGGAGGGGTGTTAGAAGGCAAAGACTTCAACATTCTATGTAAGGCATCCACGCCTCCAGTACTTGCTCCAATCACTATTGCTTTTGGTAGCTCGTGTGTTGGAGCCTTCTGAATATTTTTTACCCTGTAGTCCTTAAACTTTTCACTAACATCTCTAAAAACAATCCCTAATACAATTTCTCTTAGTCGTTCTTTTTCTTCATTTAGGAGTCGCTTGTTAATAAACTCTTGAGCTCCATAATTGACGGATTCTAAAACCTGTTTTGCGGACTCTCGACTAGCGTCAGTTAGAAGTACAACTGGAATTCGAACACCCCGTGCGCGTATTTCTTTCAGCCAATCAATCCCATTTTTATCAGGCATATGAATATCTAGAGATATCAAATCGATTTTCTCTTTTTCCAATATCTTATCAGCTTCATTAGTATTTAGAGCGGTATGAAGCTCAATCCCTCTTCCTGATAGAGCCTGACTAACTACTCGAATAATTGTTGGAGAATCATCTACGATCAAAATTCGAATCTTGGCCTTCTTCGAAGAAACTCGCTCATCTTTGATATAGATTGATTGCTTATAAGGGTTTAGTAGTGGAGGGAATTTCGTAAATATCTCACTCGTCCCTGCGATAAAATGACCGCCAGGCTTTAAAGCTTTCTGAAATTGCGTCAGCACTCTAGCAATGAGCAGTTCATTAAAGTAAATAAAAACATTTCGACACATTATTAGATCGTAATAGTCATCTTCCAACTCTAAGGGCTTTGCTAAATTCTTCTGAAAAAACCTGCAACGCTTTCTGATTTCAGGAATTAAAGTAAATTGCCCCTCTGCACGTTGTTTACCTTTCAAAATAAAACCAGAGTATTCCACCGGAATTTTTTTATATTCCTCCATCGGATATATAGCCCTAGCACCAGTTTTCAAAGAGATCGTATCGATATCAAATGCTGTAATTTCGTATTCAAAATGTGGATAAATTTTCTTTACAGTCTCCAGAACTACTCCGAGAGTATAAACTTCCTGCCCTGTCGAGCACGCAGCAGAGAGAACCCTAAAAACCTGCCCCTGATAGGCTCCCTTTGAAAGGCGCCTCTTAATCTCCATAAGAATATAATCAAAATGATTCTTTTCACGGAACCAATCTGTTTTATGAATTGTCACATTTGAAATAAATAATTCGAACTCTTGAGCGTTCTCTGAAATGAAATGTAAATACTGTGCTAAACTTCGTGCTTTTAAGGTTTGCATCCTCAATAACACAAAGTTAACAACATGATTTATCCAGCTTTGATCTTCCTTGTCGTAAGATGTAAGCGCTCTAACGACTTCTTTAAGATCTCGCAAATCTTTTTCTGAGAGAACTTTTCTAGCCATTTACTAACTTGCATTCTGCTTAACGCTTTTTTGAATTTCTAGCATCCCGTCCGAGTCAAAAATTGAGTTTAATTCGACAACTGTCATCAATTGTTCATTAACTCGTGCAATTCCTTTAAAATAATCCATTTTCTGAGCATTTCTAATGCGTACATTCAGATCAATCTTCTCGTCTTTAATTTCAACAACGGACACAACTTTATCGACAATAAATGCTACCGGCCCTTGGTCACTTTCATGCACCAAATATCTCATTTCTTTGTGATCTTCTGCTGTAACACCAAACTTCATTCTAAGGTCAAGTACACCAATAACTTCACCACGAACATTAATTATACCCCTGAAGCAATTGATAGTATTGGCTATCGGGTAAATTTCAAAGGGCTCTAAGACCTCTCTTACCGAGAGGATCTTTGCTGCCATCAACTCATCACCCACGTGAAATGAAAGATAAGTATTCTGCGAATCTTCGAGTTCTAATACCTGTACACTCATACCTAACCTACCAAATTAAAAACTTTGTCTACGATCGAGTTCAAGTCGAGAACCATACCTGGACGGCCATCTGCAAGAATCGTCGATCCCTTATAAAACGGAACGGATTTATTTGTTCCTGATAAACTTCTAATAAATACCTGTTGAACATTAATCACATGATCAAAGAGCAGTACGTACTTTCTATTGTTTTTCTCAACAATCAGTCCGTATCTCATAGAGCCTGTACCAGACTCTTTGTTTACATTAATTGTTGGTCGCATAGATCTCGGGTAGAAGTCTGACAACTTTGCCACTTCTGCAACTTCACCACGAAGATCGACAAAGCTTCTGCCACTTTTTCTGATTGTAATGTCATACTCTTCTACATCGAGAATTTCCAAAATCTCTGCTTGAGGAACTGCATAGTTTGCATTACCAAGCTTAAGTACAATAGAATCAATCAAACTCAAACTTGTTGGAATATCAATCTGGAACTCAGTACCCTTACCTTGCTCAGACTGAATACTAATCTGTCCGCCGAGCTCGTTTAGAGCATCACGAACAATGTCCATCCCAACACCACGACCTGAATACTTTGTGACTTCTTCTTTTGTCGAAAGCTGTGGATGAAAAATAAGTTGATGAATCTGTTTCTCAGTCAAGGCATTCGTTCGATCCACCAAACCACGACCGATTGCCTTTTCTAATATCCTTGCGCTATCTAAGCCCTTCCCATCATCTCTAATATAGATTCTAACTGAAGACGAGTTTTGAATCGCCTGAACTTCAAGGAGACCTGTCGAGGACTTACCAATCGCTTCTCTTTCTTCTGGCTTCTCTAAACCATGATCGATCGCATTTCTTACGATATGGGTGAGAGGCTCAATTATCCTATCTAGAATAATTTTATCCATCTCGATTTCTTCTCCGGAAGTCTCTACTCTAACCGTTTTATTCAAATCTCTCGACGCATCTCTGGCAACACGTGCAAGTCTCTGAATTGTCGATCTCGCCGGTTGAAGTCTCAAGGAAAGTGAGAAGTCTTGTATCTCAGTAATAGTTTTTGAAAGACTCTCAATTGCCGCAACTGAGGGCTTATCCCCTAGGGTTCCATTCCTGTTAGAGAAATCCAAAATTGACTTCTGAATTGTTAATTCTCCAACACTCATTAACAATTTTTCAATCTTTTCAGCTTTTACTCGAACAGACTCAGAGAATACAATTTTCTTTTGCCGAGCGATTCGCTCTGCTTCATCTAGTTGGCCCGCGGTTAAAACTTCATTTTGAGCCGTCTCTTCCTGTGGAGTAGCTTCTGCAATTGGAGCTTCAGGCACAACTGATTCTTGACTGATTTCAGGAAGCTCTGGTTCTTCATCGATAACAATATCTTCGATCTGTGGTTGAGGCTGTTCTTCATGTCTCTCCGATCGACTGACCACAGACTCTGATGAGTCTTTTTCAAAGACACTAAACCCTCGCTTGAGAACCAGATCCAATTCGTTCTGTGGCATCTTAAAATCGGGGTCTTCCCCAATTTTAATCGTCCATTCGTTAAGTACACGGTGCACATCCAAAAAGTAACGAACTACATTATCAGAAAAACTCTCTGGATTTCTCTTGAGAGCATTAATGACATCTTCCACGTCGTGAATGAAATGACCAAATTCATCTAATCCACAAGCTTTTGAAGTTCCCTTTAAATTATGGGCAATTCTGAAAAGATCATCAGCTACTTTCTGAGAATAGCCGTTGTCGTCCAATTCAAGACATAGACTTTCCCAGGCATCTAACTGCTCAATGGCCTCTTCAATAAAACATTCTAAAATCTCGCGATCTATCATAATCCCTTACCAGTGCCCTACTTAAAATCCTTATAAATATCCTGGCTATCTTCATCACCAGTAATCTCAGCTCCTTCGAGCCCTTTATTCTTCGAGATCAGCTTATCTTTTGCTGTATTTATACTTGCTACATTATCAGGAAGCGAAACTGATTCGCCGCCAGCTGAAGCTACACCAGACTTACCAGCAGACTTCGATTTATCGACTTTCTTCACACTCGAAGTATTGTAGTTACTGATCAATTTATAAATAGCCGAACTCTGAGCATCAGACATTTTAGAAATCTGCTCAACTTCGTTGGTTCTAGATTGCTGCTTATCGATAGCCTCTTTCAACGTATCAAGAGCTACGGAAACTTCGGCGATTCCCTTTTCTTGCTCTTTGTTTGCTTCAGTAAAGTTTTCAACGTTTTCAACGAGTCTACTAATATTGTCTGAGATCTCTTCAAACATAGACATTGATCTTGTTGAAATCTCAGTTCCTTCTTTTACTCTTTGCTCAACTTCTTTAACGATCGCCGTCACCTTTTCAGAACTCTTTCCAAGAAGGCCACTGATGTCTTTGGAGGCCATACCAGACATCTCCGCTAGCTTTGAAACTTCCTGTGCAACAACTGCGAATCCTTTACCGTACTGACCTGCTCTAGCAGCCTCAATCGAGGCGTTAAATGAGAGCAACTGAGTCTTTGAAACGATCTCGTTAATAATCTCCGTCTGCCCTTTGATCTCAGAAATAACCTCATTGATTTCGTCGAGCTGAATCGCGGCGCGGTTAATCTCTTCCATTCCATTATGCATCTCATGCATAATCCCTTTTCCAACTTCGGAACTCTGTCTAATTTCGTTTGCAGTCTCCTTACCTTCATCAATTTTTTCAGAAGTCTGCCTAATCATCGCTCTCATCTCACTCATGGTAGAGACGATTTCTTGAGATGATGTCGACTGCTCTGAGGCACCATCTAAGATATCTTTAGCAAATGATCTAAGTTGAGAAGAATGCTTTCTACTCGTCTTTAAAAATTTCTTTAAATTTCCTAGAACAGAATCAAATTTGTGATTTGAGGAACTTAGACTGTAATAAATTAGAAACGCTCCCAGACAGAAAGAAAACAAGGCCATAAAAGCCCAGAAAAACGCATTCGAAGGCGACGCGTACCTTTTACTCAACTGAGCTTTATCGAAACCAATGTATGCTGTACCAACTCTTCTCCCAGAAACTTTTACAGTTGATTCGAAGTAGTAAACATCAGAAGCATCTCCGTTAAAGACCATTTCTCCACCGGTCATATTCTCAACCTTTAGAGATTTTATCATTGGATCTTTGCTAATTTGTTTAAACGTACTAGTTAATGCTTCCGCATTTGCCGAAGCGATTTCCGCTGTTTTGGTTGCTAAAACCTTGGTTACGGGTTGAGCATAATGCGTCAATGCACCTTTAAGAGAATTTGAAAAATTATCGTACAAGTGAAAGACGGCAAAACATAAAATCACAAAGAAAGATCCGCCTACAATAAAGCTTCTAAATCTCTTCGACGAGAGTAATAAACCTTGCATTTCTAACCTCAAAAGTTCACTGAAAAATTGTGATATTCTTTATAACTCAATAATATAATGAACTTATCGACATTGCTTCGGTCTATTGGACCGGATTTCAGCTTTACCTTATGATTTCGATACAAACGACTAGGAAAAAAAGTCTTATTGGTCTCGATTCACTAAATTTAGGACCTTTGTAATGTCTCAAAATTAGTCAAATTCTTGAAACAATTTTAATGACTCAATTCAACTATTTCGAGATATTATCTTATGTACCAGGAGAATGATGAATGGCTACCGATGAAAACTATCTCGTTAATCCCGATTTCCAAAAAGCCTTTATTGAAGGTGTTCATGAAACACTAAGAATGATGGCTGAAATGAATCCGATCCTTGAAGAGATTTCGATTCAAGAGGAGTTTCAATGTCGAGGTGATGTTACCGGGATGATCGGAATGGTTTCTGATCGAGCTACAGGGACTGTTACTATCAGTTTCGAAAAATCTACATTGCTCAAAATAGTATCTAAGGTAATAGGTATGGAACTCACAGACCTGGACGATACTGCTTTAGAGGGTGTTGGAGAATTATCTAATATGATCTATGGAACAGCAAAATCTAAACTGAATGAAAAGGGCTGGAAGTTTGAAATGGCTCTTCCTACAGTTATAACTGGTGATTACAAAGTAACTTCTTTACACAAAGGCCGCACTTTGGTGATTCCATTTACCATTCCAGATATTGGAAAATTGTTTATTGAGATTACTACTCAACCTTAAATGAAATCGATCCACTCAAGGTTGTGACCAAATAATGCAACCTTTGAATTCCCACTCTCGTCTGTCAATTTTAATCCAGCAGTTTGGTCTTCAACCTTAAGGTTTGCTACGCGAGCGTATGCTTTTAAAGCTACAGCTTGAACTCGATTTTCACTTTTTTTGCAGAACGAAGGAAAAATACTCAGCAATCGTTCGAGACTTGGCTTTTCATAAGCTTGGTTAAAAGCCGAGAAATCAATCAGATATACCTGAGCTCCTGACGCATTCTCTGAAGCAAAGTAACCCGAACATCGAACTAGACCAACAGCTGTTAAGGCTAAATGGTGCCAAGAAAACTGGTCAGATAACTGAGTTGGCGACTCCGCAAACGTAGCAATTCCTCGCCCCTCTCCCAGTCCCTTTATTCGGTTCGCATACTCAAAGAAATCACTGTTCTCTTTATTGGAATCTTCCCAAGCCCAATGAAATTTATAACTTTCGGAGTTAAAACTTCCTAGAATTTGAATAGGGAGATCAATAGAAACACTTGCTTCATCTTCAAATCTAATTAAGCGCTTGTCCAAATCAATATTCCAGTTTTGAAAATTCTTTAGTCTCTCCATAAACTGATATTGAATATCAAATCCAATGAGTCCACAGGTCGAATAAAGTTCTTCCATCTCTGTAAACTGACTAGACTCCATTAGCTCGCCCCCAACAAATCAGAAATTAGTTTGTCGTAAACAGAAACCATTTCAACTAACTCATCTTTATCTACTTTTTCATGAGCTGTATGTGCATCAAGAATAGAACCAGCTCCTACTAAAAATGCCTGCCCTTCAAATTTAAAGTGAGGGATGTCGGTATGAAAAGAAACCACTGTTGATTTCATACCAGCATGAACGCCTAAGGAAACAGGAGGACTTTTAACTAAAACTTCGATATCGGCAGAATTACTAACAATTTCTTCAACCTTTTTCTCTACCAATTCTAGCTCATCAGCGACTCTAAAAACAACTTCAGCTTCACAATCCGCAGCTAAAACATTACCCGCAAATCCCCCTTGGACAGTCCCAATATTTACCGTGGTCACACCTACATCTTTACTAGATGGCCAGGTCGTATCAATGATCTCCTTTAGCACGGGTATTAACTTATGAATTGCAGACTCACCAGCTTCTGGGTACCCAGAGTGAGCAGCTTTTCCTTTAGCCTTCAATCTGAATCGGTCCATTCCTTTTTGTCTTGAGGCCAACTGCAATTCCGTTGGCTCAGCCACAACTAAAAATTCAGGATTTAGATTTAGTTCGTTGGCCTTGATGATACCGCAGTGATCAACTTCCTCTCCCACTACATAGAGTAGACCGATCTGATCAATTCCATTTTCAACTAAAGAATTCACTGACATTAACTGTGCAGCAATCAAGGCCTTGGTATCACAAGCTCCACGCCCATAAATATATTTTTCATCCTCTGAAAAAGGAATGTAAGGAGGAACAGTATCAATGTGACTATTCACAATAAGTTTAGGCTTTGGATTTCCTTTTCGATGAGCGAAAACATTTTTGCGTCCATCTTCAACGTCTTGGAGATGAACAATCCATCCTTTAGGCTCTAGGTAACTTTTTAGGTACTCAGCCATCTTGAGTTCATTGCCTGTAATACTCTCTATTTCGATGAGTTCTCTAGCTAGAGAAAATAGCTCTGAGGAGTTTTCCATACTGAATTCTTACCCGAATAGCCTGTCTAGTCCATTGACAACTGCTCAACCAAAGATGCTGCGTAATTTGTTAAACAATGAATTTAATCAGTAATTTCAGGAACTTATGTGATTTCAGCTCAGGCACAAGATTTTCAATAAAAGCCAGTAAGGAGTACACTTGATGAATACAGCAAAGATTCTATTTTTCCACGGCGGCCCAGGACTTAATTCTTCACCAGAAAATGAAGTCATCAATCCAATAGCTCGAAGGTCCAATCGAAATATTTACTTTTGGAATGAACCCTCACTGTTAAGACCATGGGGCGACCCATTTGATACAGACAACGGTTTTATGAGCTGGTACAAGTCCGCAGATGAGTTTATAAAGAATCACAACAATGGAAATCCCCTTCACATTGTAGCGCACTCTTTCTCAGCACTCCCTTTATGTTATTTGGCAAAGAAATATGAAAAGAGCATTCATCAACTAACATTAATCTCTCCAATCTTTAATCTAGAGAAATTCCATAATGGGCTAATCAACCAAGTTATCGAGGCCTACGCTTCTTACAACTTCAGTAAAGCTGTTGCGCTCGCGGACCTCAGAGAGCAATCAAATAGTCTTTTCGATGCCCCAATGGAGCACGCCTTAAGGATGGTTATATCTACAAACTGGTATACCGACTTTTTATTCAACTTTAGAGCGACCAAATGTTTGTGGCTTTACCACTTACAAAAGTCCCAGGCCACAAGTCTTGATAAAGCAACATGGAGTTCGGTGAATCGCGATTTCGATGCTACGCAGCTTAAGCCAGTACTCAAAGAGTCTTTAGATGTTCCAACAAAGATCATACTTGGAGCCGAGGATAAGCTTCTGAATCGAGATGAAGTTGATTTTTACAGCCAACTTAACTTTTCTTACCACGACATGTTCCAAGTTAGGAATTGTTCGCACTATGCTCATTTGGAAGATCCAAGAATCATCTTCGATAGTGAGTTTTCAGTTCACTAGTTTTTGAAACAAACTGTTCATTTCCTATGTTTACAGGCTGCTTCATTAAAAATTAGAAATAGACATTATTGCCACTTAAATAGAGAATTTCTTTATTCAGAGAGGTATATCAATGTTTAAACTTAAATCTATTTTAATTCTTTGTTTGTCATTTCTAACACTTTTTATCTTCACAGGTTGTTCTACTCTTTCAGAGGAAGAATGCAAAATCGCTGACTGGACCGATATTGGCCGCCGAGATGGAGAGAAGGGTTATAAATATGACCGTTTCTACAGCCACGTTAAAGCTTGTAAAGAGTTTGGTGTAACTCCAGATTCAACAACTTATAAGCAAGGGCGAACTGAAGGTCTCAAAGTTTACTGTACGCCTGAAAACGGCAGAAGACTTGGTGAGTCTGGACGTTCATATGGTCGCGTATGTCCTAAGACAATGGAGAGAAGTTTTCTTTCTCAATACAATGTAGGTAAGAAAATTTATGGTCTTCGTACTTCAATCAGAAAAATTTCTAACGAGATCGAAACGATTGAACGTCAAATGGATGACCCAAAAACAGATCGCGTAAAACAAGTTAAGCTTCGCTATCGATGGAAAGAGCTTAACAAAGATAAGACTACAAAAGAGAAGGAACTTGCTCTAGCTGAAAACCAAGCCCCAGTAAGCGGACGTTCTGGCGGAAGAACTTCTAGTCCAAGCACTCCTCCTTCAGCATCTGATCTTGCAAAGTAGTTGAGTAAAAATGTCGACTATCTTTACGAAGATTATCAATAAAGAAATCCCTGCAGATATCGTCTATGAGGACGATATCTGCTTGGCTTTTAAAGACATCAATGCTCAAGCTCCGGTTCATCTCTTGGTCATTCCCAAGAAGGAAATTGAATCCATGGCCACGGTTAAAGAGAGCGATAAGGAAATTTTGGGTCATTTGATGCTAAAGGCTTCACAAATTGCTGAAGAACAAGGCTTATCAGAGTCAGGATATCGACTTGTAGCCAATACTAATGGTGATGGCGGACAAAGCGTTTACCACCTTCACATTCATATACTTGGCGGACGAAAGCTCACTTGGCCTCCAGGCTAAGACATTAAGGTCCTAATCTTTCTACCTTCCAAGAGCCATCTATCACTTCAAATAGAAAACGATCGTGATACCTAAACTCTCGTTCTTGCCAAAACTCGAACTTTTTAGGCTTCAAAATGAATCCTCCCCAATTTTCTGGGCAAGGAATCTCTTTGCCTTCATACTCTTTCTCAACTTCTTTGTGCATTTGATCGAGTTCTTCTCTAGAATTTATTTTCTGACTTTGAGGAGATGCTAAAGCTGAAATTCGACTTCCCCTAGGACGAGACTGAAAATATTCATCAGACTCTTCATAGGAAAGTCTTTCCACTGGGCCTCGGATTCGAATTTGACGATGTTCAGGTTGAGTTCAGTGAAAAACCAAACTTGCAAAGGGCTTATCAATAACCTGCTGAGCCTTAGGACTTCCCAAATTTGTGAAAAAACGAAAGCCACCTTCTTGATGTGACTTTAAAAGAACAATTCTTGAGTCAGGGTTTCCAGACTTATCTACAGTTGATAAGGTCATAGCAGTAGGCTCTATCTGGCCAGAGTCTTTAGCAGCCTGAAACCAAGAAGCAAAGTTTTTCATAGGATCCATAGAAAGACTTAGCGACTTTAAACCTTCATTATCCATTTCATTCCCCATTTATAACTTCATTAAACCGAAATTTTTCATTAAAATATAAAAACTTAGGTATTATCGATCGCAGTTTCACCGCCAGGAGGCATCTGTGTCAGACAGCAAAACTCGCAAAGTCTTCTTTAAACCCGGTGATATCATCATCAGGGACAAAAGCCCAGGATTATCTATGTTTATAGTGAATAAGGGCCAAGTACATGTTTTCAAGGAAAACTCTGATGGAGAGCAGGTCACTTTGGGGTTGGTAAATTCTGGTGAGTACCTTGGTGAAGTCGCCGTTTTTGGAGATAAAAATCACCAAGCTTCCGCAGAAGCACTTTCGGATGTGGAATGCATCGAGATCTCTTCAAAAGCTATTCATGATCAAATGAAAACAGCACCCACATGGCTTATCGCTTTAACAAGGGGACTTGTAGACCGTCTCATTAGGACCAACGAGACACTTCGCAAACACAATCTCGTTGATCCTGCCCTTTCTGATAAGGTTAAGAATATAAAGTCTAAATTTGCCGAAGCTGACAATGAGTAGGTTAGAGCCCGAATTTTTAAGTTGGCTTAGAAGCGAGGAACAACAGCAACCAAACTTTCTTGGCCCCTTTGATGATGACTCCGCTGCTCTAAAAGTAGACTCACCTAATATTATTACATCAACTGATATGTTTATAGAGGGAATTCACTTCGACTTTAAGTATTGGACGAGCCTAGAAGACATCGGATACAAGGCGGTCGTACACTCCGTCTCAGATGTTTATAGCAAGCTTGTATACCCGGAGGCAATTCTTGTAAACGCCTGCTTCGCGAAGAATTTAGATTTTACTTCGATCAAAAACATTTACCTTGGAATCTTCGAAGCTTTAAAACAGTACAATCTAAAATTAGTTGGTGGAGATTTTAACTCAGGAACAAAAGAAACGTTTTTAGCAATAACATCCCTCGGACAATCTGATGGCTGGTACTCTTTAGGAGGCGCCAAGGCAGGTGATTCAATTTTTGTCGAACGAGGGGTCGGGTATTCATCTCTTGGATTAAGAGCCCTCCAAAAACAAGTTCAAATAGCACCACTTTTTACTCAGCTTTTCTTTAGACCCCAACTAGACCTAGATCTCATTACTAACCTCCCAAAAAGCGACTCCAACAAACCAAACTCATCTACGGATATTAGCGATAGTGTCATAGTAGAACTTGAGAATATCACAAGAACTACTGGCACTTCCGCAAAGTTAAATGAAGAGCTAATTCTCGATCACTTTGAAGAGTCTTTCGTCCAGGCCTGTTCAACCCTCAAGGAAGATCCACTGGAAGTCTTTCTTAATGGAGGCGAAGATTTTAAGCTGCTAGTTACTGGACCAGAGACCTTAATTGAGAGAGATCTAAACCTCTTTAAAATCGGTGAACTCACTGAAAAGAGCCAGTTTCAGATCTCGATGAATTCAACTTCCGGAACATTTACTCAGCTGAAATGAAGTCCTACTACGGTTTTTAGGAGGATTAACCGATATTATTTTATGGGTGAATCTGCAAAGAGACTAAAAGAGTTTGTTCCACGCGCAATCAGATATGTGATTCGCCCTGAAGACAATAGAGTCATTCGTCACTCCAAACAAAAATATAGACAAAGATCATATCACTCAGACATTTTAAACGTCTCCGAAACGGGCCTCCTATTTACAATCGATAG
>CAZFYV010000006.1:2291-29376 GCA_964523195.1 uncultured Pseudobdellovibrionaceae bacterium | reverse complement strand
CTAAATCAGCCCGAATTAGAATAAGTCGGAATAGTCTAATGAATGACTTGTCCTGAGAAAATGAGTGTATTCATAAGTTTCAGTTTTTCATTAATGTCATCAATCTCAAGGATCAACTGCTGAAGATCAGAGTCTGCAACAAGAAACGATCCGAAAAAACCAACGACTTCTTCTGGTTTCTGAATACTCTCAGTAAACTTTTCTCTTTGTTCTTTGTTGCCTACGTTTTTCTCGATCCATTGAAAGAGGATCTTTGTTAGAGTGCGTAGCTCTCCACTCGCAGTGTCTAAAACTTCCGAGGACTCTTCAACTGGCTTTGCATTACAAACAATATAAGGGGTGCCCGAATCCTGGACATCTTCCAGTACGACCTTACCCCGGCCGTCGAGCAAAATAACCATGGAGCCGTCTGTACGCTCTTCGATCACGTGAGGTATACCAATTCCTGCTACTGGCTTACAGAACTGAAGTGGACTTCCTGGAACAACCGGAGAATCCAACTGCCCCTCGGCAAAGGCTAGAGCAATTGGAGTTTGAGTGCGCAATGAGTCTTTCACCATTTGGATATATTTGGGTTCAAAAATATTCAAAGGTTTCGTCGTGCTCGGAAAAAAGACTGCATTAGGCAGTGGAAATACATAACATTCCATACAATCTTATCGGCTAGTCACTAGCCTGGAGTAAGCCGGTAAATATTAATATTCAGCTTATTTTAGAAAAAAAGTCTCTTTAAAAGACAGATTCAAGATAGTCCTTGCTTTAAGTCCCACGCTTTTGTGCAAAAAGTTTCCAAAAAACCCCTAAACCTCTAGAAAAGAGAAAGTAATCCCGTAAGTTCCACATGCTGAATCGTGGTACCCAATAAACTGTAATCCGTAAAACAAACTATTTTGAGGATTAAATATAAAATCCTCTCCATCTAGCAAGAGAACTTTCTCAACGATTTTATTTTCTTCATCAACACCGATCAAATTCATTTCGACAATCGGTCTAATCGAACACTCGTCTTGATCAACCTTTATATTTTCTAATTGGTACTTTTTGCCCGCCACAAAACCAACTGGCACCACTTTGACTTCGTAATCTCTAATGCCTAGAAATTCGATATAATTGGGCCTATCACCTACTTTGAGAGTTGGCATAATACGATCCAGGTCCCGCCAATTCGGCTGAGTTCCAACAATCTCCAATGGGTTTTCCTTACCTTTCCCGCAGGCGGCTAAGCCAACTATAAGAAAACTTAAGAAAAGGCCTTTTAGAAAAGTTCTCAAACAACTCATAGGCGCTACCTCTTCCCCTTTAAACAAAAAAGGTCCTTCACCTCACCATTAAAACCCCAATATGAAGATTTATACAAATGGCAGTAGGACTCAAATCCAGGCAAGGAAGTATTATGTAACACTACAGGGCTCTCAACCTGACCCGAGAGTTTCTTAAAGCGTTCAGGATCCTTACACCAAATCGATGTTGAGGTTCCCAAAGGTGTCGTATTCGCAAATTTGATCGCCTCAGCGGGATACTTCACTCGAGACAGACTTGCAAAGGGACCCTTTACAGGAAGTTGTTGAACCAAAGCACAATTAGGAAGCTCGGTCATAATGCGGCTTGAAAGGGCCTCTTCATTGAGCAATGACCTGCCCTCTTCCCGAATTCCTTGTTCCCATTTCAGATTTAGATCTCCTGAAGTGATGTCTCCCAAATCAAAGCCTGAACGTTGATCTGCTGATACTCTTTTCATTAATTCGTCTTGAAACTCATCCATAACTTTATCAACGATAAAAATCCGACTCGGTCTAGAGCGATAATAGTTGTAGTAACTAAAGATGCCCTCCACTAGATTATCCATTTGTTGGTTATCTAGCGGATCTAGGATCAGAGCCACACCTCTTCCATCCAATTCTAAATGGCAGCGTTTAAAATCTTCGACTAGTAACTTCCGAATATTCTTTCCTTCTTCCATCGTGGTCTTGACGGACAAGCCCTTCATTCCTGGATGTGAGAAAAACATGCTTCTAAATTCACCGTCTTCTGAAACAAATGAACTTACCAATCCTTCTGGAAGTTCACCGTTTAATACAATATCAATACCCTTCTGGGTTGCCCTAATATTCTCCTTGTCGGATAAAACAAATACAGCATTTCCTCGAAGTAGACCCGCAAATAGTCGATAAAGAGTCCAAGGGGCACGAGCTTCAAAGTCTCCAGCAACACCAACAATACCAAGAGGTACTCCAGGAGACAGATTAGACTTTAAAAGTTGATCGAGGTGATCCAAAAAATCGTCATAGAGCTTTTCAAGTGACTGCTGGCTTACACCGCTTTCTGATGATTCCAATGAAACAAGTTCGCCACGAGCCTCTCTAATCTTGTTAACTATCGGCTCTAAAATCGACACTCTTTGATCAAGCTTTTTGGCTGACCATCCTACTTTCGCTTTATTGGCTTTTTGAATCGATTGAATCAAATCAATAAGCTGAGATTCTTTGATGTCATTCACTCTTTCTATTTCCTAACCTTGAGTTGATGTTTAAAAATCGACTGGCTCTTCTCATCTTTAAAACCAAAAACTTCAACATCCATACTCAAAGTGCGTCCTTTTAGACTTGGCTCTACAACCATAAAATTGTAAGTCCCATCGATGCCTTTTACCTGCCTAGGATTAGGATCTCTTTTAAATGACCCAGGAAAAACCTTCGCATGCATACCACTGGAAGTGAGTTCATAGGTCTTATAACCCATTTCTTTTTTGTCTATTTGCATGATTTCAGAGAGATGGCGATCTCCTGAAACAAAGACAGCAGGTGCTCTCAATTTTCTTAAGCGCTTTTTAAAATTAGCAAAGTCCTTCGGGTGATTCCCTTCAAATGACTCCCATGGGTGATAAGCTCCAAAAAACTGATCTCCACTTATCAACCAAATTGGTGCACGTGAACGCTTCACATGGCCTACCATCCAATCTACTTGCACTTTGCCAAAATGACTTTGATCGCCCTCGGTTTGATTGTTTGGGGTTCTAAAACTGCGATCATCTAAAAAGAAAAATTTCTGCCCACTTAATTTAATATAACTTGAGATACCCGGGCCATGCTCAAGAAATCCTTTCATCGCGTCCTGTGGCCAAAAAGTTCTGAAGTACTCTTGAGCCTCTTCTCTATATGCATAGGTTTTGTCACCGTTATTCCACCCGTAATCGTGATCATCCCAGACCGCATAAGTGGGCAGTAAATTCTTTCGCTTGTAATAGTCGAGTTTATTACGTGTCTCCGCATAACGCCTCCAGATCATTGGAGCTGGTGCAGGACCCTTAAAAAAGTTAATTCCCTTGTCGGCATAGACGTTATCACCGATCAAAAACACTAAATTGATTCCTCGCTCAAGAGCAACGTTATCAAAGTGCTTCCACATTTTCTTCTGCTCAGAATCAAATGAATCATCCATGCAACTGGCTATCATAATTTTTAGATCATTCCTTTTGGGATCAAAAGCCTTGAGGTTTCGAACATCTGCTACAATACCATTATCCATCACATAGAGCTTATAGGACTTCCCTAATTCTAAGCCTGAAAAAAGAACCTTGTGAACCTGTTGATCTTGATCCTTCTGAAAACTAAGCGTGTAATTTGAGGCTTTAACAAATCTGAATACTCCAGCTTCTTTCAACAAAAATTCTAATTTTGCTTTTTTAGAAGCAACAACTGAGAGTTGAGTTTCAAACTCTGTTGTTCCGCCCTGAACAACAGAATACATTCCAGAAGGCTCCTTCGCTGTATCCTTCTCAACTAAAAGACAGGCACTTGCGTTGTTCTTTTGACAGAGTTCTTGCATTTGAGATTCTGCAACTTCTAAGCCTTTAGAGACTTTTGCGATTTTCTCTAAAAACTCTTTCTGCTTAGGAGGGGTGGAAGAACACCCTAAAAGTAAACTAAAACAAAAAGATATTAGAATTAAACTAAACCATCTAGACTGCCTATTGCTCATCTCGATCCTCATAAATTTGAGATTAAAAATTCCAGTTAGAACACCTTAAAAAGTGGGCCTTAAAGGGTCAAGCTTCGTGAAGAGTGGCACGCAGTTCTTTGAGTTCACCTACAAGCCATTCACGGCAGTGATTTGATGCTGGTGACTGGCTGCGTCCAGTCAATAGAGCCAATGAAATTGAATTCATAAGGGGTTTCCCTTGATAAGGGAATACTTCAATTTTCTCGCCTTCTTGTTTGAGCTTGCGAATCTTGTGCAAGGGAAGAACTCCAACGCCCGCCGCTCCACTCACAAAACGAGAAACACCGGCTACATCAGCTACCTGGGCTCGAACATCCAGACTAATTTTTTTCATTTTCAGGGTGTGTTGGAACCACATTCGAAGTACCGGAGCATCTTCTTGGTAGGCTACATACCTTAAACCTTCAAAAAATTTCTTATTTAGGTCTTTATCGGTTGGGATGCGCCGTAAGTACGTTTTGGAATAACATAACTCCAAGCGCTCATCGTAAACTTTGGTTGTTGAAATTCGCCCGTCCATTTTGAAATCATCGACAAAGGCAAAATCCACTTCACCAGACAAAATCATATCACTCAAAACTGGCGCAAGATCCACTTTGATCGAAACTTGAACTTCCTTGAACTCGCTCATGAAACGAGCAACTAGCGGTATAATCAAATTAAAACCAAACTCAGCAGGAACTCCAATAACAACCTTTCCACGGAGGTCATTTTCGTGAGCTGTAACTTCCTGAAGAGTTTGCTCGAGCTCTGTTAGGTTCTGAGTGCATTTTTCGTAAAGATGTTTACCGGCAGTTGTAGGCACTAATTTTTGCTTAATTCTATCGAATAACTGAACCTCAAGTACCTCTTCGAGAGCCTTGATATGCTGAGAGATTCCAGACTGAGTTAAATGCAACTCCTCTGCAGCCCTGGTCATACTTTTTGTTTTATAAACCGACTGAAAAACTCTTAACTGATTTAGATTAATGTTATCGATAATCATCCAAGAGAAACTGCCTCAATAATTAATAGATGTCCAACGATGACTAAAACTTATCCAAAAAATCAAACTTAACCGATGAGCTTTTTCGTCGAACTTCTAGAACTTCCCAAATTCTCCAGAAAATGGTGAAACCATTGACAGTGAAACTTTTTTTACAAACTCCTTTTTTTTCTAAAAACCTGTAATATCAGTAACTTAGATGCGCCTCGCTTTGAAATTTCAGAGCATTTACTATGTCTTTTCAAAGGTTTAGGTGAAATTTGATGGAAACCAGCAGGACTTTTATCCTGTTAGAGAACAGAGATTCTATCTTTAGCTGTATGTAAGTGAACATTAGGCGCTCCGGTCGGTACGTTGAGAGATTAAAAGGGGGCAACGATATGAGAACTATTTGGTTCTTTCCGGTTGTTTTATTATTACTTACAGCTTGTGGTGAAAAGGATACTAGTTATTCACTTTTACCAGATCAAGATGTCTTTAATCAGAATGCAACAGAAGTTACAGGTAAAATCGATATCCTCTGGGTTATCGATAACTCCGGATCAATGGAGACCTCCCAACAGAATGTTGCCGACAATTTCCAAGCTTTTATTGAACAGTTCCAGGCAAAGGGATTCGACTTTAATATTGCAGTCACGACCTCTGAAGCCTGGAAGGATGATTTTAACCCGGTCCCTAATCTTTCTCGATTTAGAGATGGGACAGATCAAACATCTTTTACGGGTGTTACTATCATTAATCAGTCAACACCCGACCTCACAACAACCTTTATCACTAATATCCTCCAAGGAACTACTGGGAGTGGTGATGAGCGAGTCTTTCAAAGTATGAGAGCAGCCCTCAACAATCAAGAGAACATAGATGAGGGTTTTCCAAGAGAGGACGCATTTCTAGCAGTTATTATCGTCAGTGACGAGGATGATTTTTCTCACGATGGCTCTGAATTTCTGGGTGGGCAATACTCGAATCCAGCGATTCATCCAATTAGCGTCTATACTGATCTACTCGATGGAAAAACGGGTTCCACCGTTGATAAAAGAAACTACAACGTCAACGCCATTGGAATTTGGGACGAAGATTGTAGACAAGCACTTACAGATACATGGCCTGGTCGTAAAATTGGTTTTCGAATGGGCGACCTTGTGGATGCAACTGAAGGTGTGAAGGGAAGTTTATGTGATGACTTCGCTCAGTCGCTTTCAGATATTTCAGAAGGAATCATAACATTAACAACGCAGTTCTTTCTTTCTAGGGTTCCTGTTGAATCAACGATCAAAGTCATTGTCGATGAACAATTGGTTCCAAAAGACAACATCAATGGCTGGAGATACGATGAAGCCAAAAACAGCATTGTGTTCAGCGGTACAGCAATTCCAAATGCTGGGGCTAAGATTCTAGTCGCTTTTGATCCTGTCACAATTAAAGACTAAGCACTAGCAATGCCTCTAAAGTTTTAGAGGCATAATGCGACAAGCTATTAACAAAAACCTAGTCCCCATAAACAGCTCTTGATAAACTTCTAGGTGCATGGATTTAGCTAAACGACTCATATATCTTCTTGTCCCTACCTGTTTCCTTTTCGGCCTATGGTGGGGTCTTAAAGAATACCGTTCAAAGCACAGACCAAACATTCAATACTCTAAGAGTCTCAATGTACTCGCGCCTAAAGGCTTAATTCCCAATTCAGTAAAAGAGGCCTTCGAACGAAATTTCGAAATCGGGTTGAGAATATATGGAGCTGAGTCCGCAAAGAAACTGCTTTATAAAGTAAGAGACCCAGCGACTATATTCGATGTTGTTTTTGTTTACTCTAACCAAATTAGTTTGAAGCAGACTAAAGATCTCTTTAAAGAAAATGCTATAGACCCGAAGTTGATTAAAAAAGTCCTTTCTCCAGATTTCCAATGGACTCCTGTCGATCCGAATCTAGATTATATTCTACCTCTATTTTGGGGAGTTAACGGAGCCTACATCAAAAAGGCTCATGCAAAGAAATTCAACCTGAGTGAGAGCAGTAGTTGGAAAGAAATTTATAATTCACTTTCTGAAGACCGAAAGCTCCTCACCGAAGATAATGCAAAGATAATAATCGACTTTCTTCGAAAATCTGAACAGCTCAAGTCAGAGTGGCTCGAGACAGAACAAGCAGATTTTGCAAGACAACCCCTCAGAGAGTCTCTAAAGAGAATAAACCTTATCTCCTCATTCATTGGCGTTGAGAAGACCGAGAAGGGCCTCTATGAACCGCCAGAAAAAACTGAAGTCATCATATCAGATCAGAAAGCCGTTTCAGTAGACCCTGACAAGTGGGTCTATATCTTACCAAACCCTAAAAATGAAATTTGGTTACTTTCAGTGGCGGTTAACAAAGTAACTCCCCTTTCCAATCAAGCCAAAACCTTCATTGAGTTTCTTACGAGAGACAAAGTCGCATTCAGCGTAGCTCAGAGATACTTTGGCAGCTCAACCCTAAAAGCTCTTAATAAATCTGACCTCGATCAAAGTAAAAAAAGTGAGTTTTTGCGCGAAATACCCCTCACCAAGATTCAATCGGCCGAGGGACTCTATTCAGGATTGATATTATGGGAGAGACTCATTGACTCTCTACAATCTGACTCTGATAAAAACGAATAAGCTTAGTTTCTTGGATTAATGTTTACGGACTTAATATGCAAGTTTGTTGGATTCTCGTGTTCAGTCGCAAGATCAGCAGACACCGCTACCATTCTTAAACGTAGAACGTGATTTGCAGTATAGTTATACCCAATCGGAAGTATGACTTGAATCCAAAACCGACCACGCTCATCGCAAACGGCTTGGGCCGCTCTTTCTCCGAGAACTGTCACATTACCAGCATCTAGAATCGAATAGTAAATTTTTGAGAAGGGGTAGTTTCCTGTATCACAGGTTCCACCAACATCAATAATTGCCTCAGTATTAGCAACCTCGATAGGATTATTATTTCCAATATTTAACGTAATTGCATTTTCATCTTCAACACATTGAGCAGTAACAATACAGGTCGCATCCTGGTTTTTGGATCCTCCAGCGCCCCGACTTTGATACAAGCCGACGCCTTCCGAACTGCCACCGCAGTTTTGGTAACCAATCAAACAAAGACTTAAAAGGGCAACTACCCCGAAAATTTTATAGGATTGATTCAGTTTAGAATCCTTTTTTAATGGCATTCCCCGCCCCTTGTACGAATACCTTATCGACTCATTTCGAGCTCTATTTATCTATTTTGTCTCATTCTTTTGAATATTTCATGGGTCAGAATCTCATATTCATTCTAGTGGCTTTAAATAAGCCGTTGTCTCACATTAAGACATGTTTTATAAACTTCAGACATGAAAAGGCCCCTCCTGATCGGCTTAAAAACGCTGGTTATGCTACTGCTATTATTGATCGGCATTCAGTCCTACACGGAGCTGATTGAGCCTACTATGGCCTCAGAGAAGTCTTCAGATAAGACCACAGAGAAGACAAAAAACAAGACTCCTCCAACCTTTTCTTTTCACCTCATGCAAGAGCCCCATCGAATGGATCCCGCACTCTATCGAAGCTCCGCCTCAAGTTACTTTTTTTCTAATTTGTTTCGCGGCTTATACAGGTACGACAATGAACTTGGTCTTATAAAAGAAGGAGCTCAATCTTGTAAATGGACTGGCAAGAAAACACTCGTTTGCAAACTCAACCAGAAAATCAAATGGAGTGATGGAACTACAGTTTCTTCAGAAGACTACATTCGAGGCTTTAAACATCTCATTAATCCTAAAACAACATCTCCCAGGGCCGATCTTCTCTTCAGATTAAAAAATGCTAAAGAGATTTTTTCTGGTAAAATGTCTTTAGACATGTTGGGGGTCACTGCTCCAGACCAAAAAACTCTAGTTTTTAAGTTTGAGCATCACGATCGTGAATTTTATACAAGCTCTCTTCTAACGCTTTAATTCCACGAAAGACTTTAGCAACAATTGATCGAAATAGAGTCAGAAAACTATCCTCCAATGGCCCTTACCAACTTAAGAGTTGGACTCCTGGCCAAAAAATAGAGCTTATCTCTAACAAACATTACCCTTTTGGAAATCGAAACAGACCTGATGTTACCGTTTATTTTATCGAGGATGACAAAACGGCTTTAAGGTTTTATAAAAGCGGAAAGCTAAAATTCTTGCGGAGACTCCCAACCGGACTAATCCCAGCCTACAAAGAAAGAAAAGACTTTTTACAACTTCCTATCGCCCGCTTCGACTACGTTGGCTTTGGCCCTGAACTGCAAAAATTCCCGAAACTAAGAAAGGCTCTGGCGCTTTCCTTAGATTACGAAGAGTTAAAAGACCTCTACAAAGGCTTAGGTCGACCAGGTTGCCCTAGTATTCCAGAAAGTTATATGGATAAAACTCCTTGTCATAGCTACCAACCATCAGAAGCAACACGGCTGATCAGGGAAATTAGGTCAAACACGCAAATGCCAAAACTTAAGTTCCGATTTTCAAAACTCGGAGGCGAAGACATTCGAAAAGGAATGGAGTGGATTCAAAACCAATGGAATAGCAAACTAGGAGTTAAAACCCAACTTATTCCAGAAGAACAAGGTGTCTACCTCAATCTGCTAGCGAAAACTCCTCCTGCAATTTTTAGAAAAGGAGTGGGACTAGATCGCCCCACTTGCCTGGCTGCCCTAGCCACTTTCTCTAAAGAGGGAAGTGAAAACTTTATTCAACTCAACAGATCTGATTACGAATCAGTCATTGATAGCTTAGAGAATGAGAACGACCCGACACGGCAAAGAATCCTGTGTCGCAAAGGGGTCGAGATACTCATATCTAACTACTTGCTGATACCAATGGGTCGCATTCACTTCACGATTCTAGCTAATCCTAGATTTAAAGGCTGGCGCTTAAACGAAATGAATCAGCTAGATTTAACTCATTTGCAATACCAATAATATGGTCTATAAAGATGACATTAAGTTTTCGAGGAGACAATATGGGTAAATGGGCGATAGTCACAGGTGGAGGAACAGGAATTGGTAAAGCCTCTGCTCTTAGACTTGCGAGGCAAAATTATAATGTTTTAATTTTAGGCCGAAGAAAAGAGGTCTTAGAAAGAGCGCAAGTAGAGATTACCGACCAACTTGACGAATCATCCGTAAAAATTGAAGCTATCAGCTGTGATCTCACTCTGCGGGACCAACTCGATTCTTCTCTTTCTAATTTTTTAAATAACTCAGAAATACGCCCTCATCTTAAAATCCTAGTTAATAATGCTGGGCAATTTTTAAGAGAAAGCTTCGAGGAGTCAAAACCAGACTCTTGGCAAAGATTATTTGACGTCAACCTCATGGGTGTCGTGAATATTAGTCAGCTACTGTGGCCTATTTTTAAGGAAAATAGAGGTGGCCGAATCATTAATATTTCTTCCACACTTGGTTTGAAACCGGTGCCTGGAACCCTGGCCTATTCCTGCTTGAAGTCAGCCTTGAACTCTCTCACCGAAGGAATGGCTCTCGAAGGTGCTGAACACAATATTCTCGTAAATTCTATTCTGCCTGGAATCGTCGACACTCCTATTCACGACTTTCACAGTCAGTCCCGTGAAGAACGTGGAGAGCTACAGGGGATTTTAGATTCGATGCAACCCCTTGGTCGAATTGGGAACCCAGATGAAATCGCAGAAGCTGTAGCTTATTTTAGCTCACCCCACTCCACATGGACTACAGGCTCTTTGTTGAAAGTGGATGGCGGCATTCATCTTACTTCGAAGGAGCCATCGTGAATCAATCACCACTTCGTCTTGCTCGTAAAGTTTATTTTTCTTCAGCCCACTTTTACAAGAACCCCGAATGGTCTGACGAAGAAAACAAAAAGGCCTTTGGCGATTGTTTTTCAGAACATGGTCATGGTCACAATTACATTTTGGAAGCTGAATTTGAAGGTAGCATCGACCCATCTACAGGTTTAGTCGTAAATTTGGTGGACATAGATAAAATTCTCAAAGAAGTTGTGAAACCCATGGACCATAAGCATTTAAACTTGGACCACGAAGCCTTTAAATCCAAAAACCCAACAACTGAAAACATCGCGAACTTTTTGTTTGATGAGATCGAAAACTCACTTAAAAGTCTACCAGTTAGCTTAACGCGAGTTCGACTTTACGAGGAAGACGATCTTTATGTTGATGTTTATAAAGACGATTAACAGTCTTTCTGAACTTATCAAACCGGGACAGTTCTTAACCACTAGTTAATAAACCGCTCACTTAATGCAGCGTGTGTAACTTTATGGGATCTGAAACCGCATTTAAATCGCTCTCACACTCCCAAGTATTGAATTTTCTTTAAGAAAATCCGATACGGTGAACGGGAGACCCCAATGTTATTAACTGGTTCTTTCATTGCGCTTTCACTTTTTATCGCCTCTCATTTGGTGGCGAAGTGGCGTGGTGTGCCCAGTTGGAATGACTTTAGAAAAGAAATAGCTTGTGTTTACTTCACGACGGAAAAACTTGGTAGCGTAGAAGCAGCTCTTCGCGACCAATTTACTGAACACTTGCATAAAAAATATCGACTCGCATTTGCAAGTCCAACTTATATTGTCTTTCTTGAGAAGTCGTCTTGGCGTCATTGGGGCTACTTTTACGGATTAAAATTATCTGTGACAGATCAAGGGGGCACAATCGTTGAAGCCCATATTGAACCGCGATTTGTCCCTACGGGTTTCGACTCTAAGAACTTTTCACGCTTTTCTAAGGAACTTGAATTCTTCGTAGAGAATTTAAATAAAGCTGCTGAATTAGAAGGTTCTGAGACAGAGATATCTCAGAACCTAAAAGTGAAATGAAGACTACTCGTCTCCTAAATCCATTTGAGTCTCAACCTTTTTCTCTTCTGCAGCTGCTGGTACTGCTTCATAGGAGTAATAGGTAACTGCATCCAAGTCTTTCCAACTGTCCCCATCTTTTTTCTTCGGAGAAACACGACCTTTAATACTTATGATCTTTTTTGTTTCCTTATCAAAAGTTAAAGTGAGGTCGTTAACCAGTTGTCGAATAAACCAGCTTGTTGGATTCATCACAACGTTCATTAGCTTTTTGCCATCTTGCTCGAAGTCTCTATTTTTATAAAAACGAAATCCAACGGTTTCTTTTCGATGCCAAACTCCGAATCTAAGCTTCACTTTCTCACCTTTTAACAACTTGGCCCAATTTGCCTCTTGCCTAAGTACGGTAGACATTGTCGGTCCAACGACAAACTTTGGATCCAGGTCTTCTTTAGATTCCTTTGTTTTTCCTTTAGAGTCAGTCATTGAGAAAGTAACTTTCCCATCTGCTACCGTGACCTTCGCCTTTTCACCTGTCTGTTGCTGATCAACTTCGTAAACCTGAACCATAGAACCTTTAACTGTCCCCGACTCAACCACAGCGAGCTTCCCATCTGGGTACATATAGGTACTTTTAAAGTTCCACTCGTCACCATTTCTTTCTGTCTCACTCAAAAACTTATATAGAAGCTTATCAGTTGCCATATCTCTAAGCTCTCCAGTAAAGGACTCCTTAGCAGCTAGAGCTTGAAAACCTATAAGCGCACACGCCAATATTACCAACAATCGAACAAATTTATTCATAACACTCTCCTAATTGTGGGCTTAGTCTATGCAGGAGATTTAGGCTTGTAAAGCTATTCTAAGCCCCTGAAACGCTCTCAAATGTAATTGAATGCCCTAGCAACTTTACATTGGCTCTTTCGCATCGCCTCAGAGGGTGGTATGACTCCTTTATGTCTGAAGATTTAGTGAGACTCTCAAAATTAATGGCTCAACAGGGCCTTTGCTCCCGTCGTGAAGCGGATAAGTTTATCGAACGAGGACTAGTTCGCGTAAATGGTGAGGTTGTTGATCAGCTCGGCTCTAAAGTTTCTCCAGATGCTGATATTGAACTTATGCCAGAGGCCCAGAGCTATCAGGAATCTCAGCTGACTTTTTTACTTCATAAACCAATTGGCTATGTTTCGGGACAGCCAGAAAAGGGTTATAAAGCTGCGGTTGAGTTGATACAAAATGACAGTCAATTTGGCGAAGGCTTAGAAAAACTTAAAAAGTCATATTTCACTGGCCTAGCACCTGCAGGTCGATTAGACATTGATTCAAAAGGACTTTTGATTCTCACTCAAGATGGCCGTATTGCTAAAGCACTGATTGGTGAAAACTCACCCATCGAAAAAGAATACCTGGTTCGCCTTCCTAAAATGCTCTCAGAAGAGAAGATCGAGCAACTCAGATTTGGGCTTGAGCTAGATGGAAAAAAACTCAAGAAAGCCAAAGTCGAAAAACTCAACAAAGATCAATTGAAGATTACTTTGACCGAGGGAAAGAAACGTCAGATTCGTAGAATGCTGGAGCTCGTCGGTTCAAAAGTGATCGGTCTTAAGCGAGTAAGAATTGGCCCTATAAAATTAGGAAAACTCCCCGAGAGCCAGTGGAGGCTGATCAGCCAGCAAGAACAAACTCAACTTTTGCAGTCGTTAATGGATGGACGATAGCCTTCCCATTTCTAAAACCTGAATTTCATAATCCGTAAAACCTGCTTTTTTTCGCAGTTGCCGGCTGATTCTTTCTCTTCGAGGTAAGGTCTTATAGAGCAGCTTCATCTGTTTCGAAAACAACTCCTGCTCATTAACTTTTTGAAGCTTGCATATTTCTCTGTACCAATCGGAACCGAACTTAACATGCCCAATCTCCTCATCAACGATAACATTTAAAACTTGCCTTAATATGGGATCGTCAGCCATTCCTGATAACCGCCTTAACAAAGAGTCACCTGCGTCTAAACCAGAGCCCTCGAGATAACGGTGAACGATCAAAATTCTCTCTAGAAGATGATTCTCTTGATCAGTAGCTTGCCAAAGTCCAATATGAACAGGCCAATCTCCCCAATTGAATCCATAGGATTCAATGGACTCCAGACAGAGTTTGAGGTGTCTAGCTTCATCCATGGCAATCTGCGCTAGCTCTTCTCTGAAGGTTACAGGGGCGTCGGGAAATTCGCTGAGGGTCCTCAATGCTAACTCGAAGGCTTGAAGTTCAATGGAGGCTAAATCGTGAATCAGTCGCGCCTTACCTTCCACCTTTGACAATCCAGGTTTTGCAGGCAAATGGCTGGGAAAGCATACTTGAACGTCTCTAGCAGGCTCAAAGGGCACCTCAATTCGGTTTCCTGAGAGCAACTCATGACAAGCCTTTTCTGAGTGCTCGATCTTCTTCCACACTGAGCTTTCCGTAAGTGGATTTATGGTGATTTCAGCCCCCTTTCCGATTTTGCAGAGCAATAATTTTATTTAGTTCGTTTTTCCTGGGGTGACAATTTTAAAGTCTCGAACTAGGTTTTTTATATGGGAAAACAATGGAAAAAAGCCGGAAAATTAGCCAATGCGAACGCCAAGGGCGCATTGATCTCTAAACTCTCAAAAGAAATCACCGTTGCGACAAAGCTTGGTGGTTCTGATCCTGAAGGCAACTCTAGGTTGCGTCTTGCGATCAACGCAGCACGGGCCCAGAGTGTCCCTAAAGATACGATTGATAGAGCTGTTAAAAAGGGCTCTGGCGAACTTGACGGTGGAATTATCGAAGAGGTGGTTTACGAAGGTTATGGTCCTCACCAGGTCGCTGTCATTGTGGAATGCCAAACTGATAATCGCAATCGAACAGCTTCTGATATTCGGTTCTTGTTTAAAAAGCATAATGGAAGCATCGGTAACCAAGGTGCTGTGGCTTGGATGTTCGATCGAGTGAGCTACCTATCGGGTAAACTTGAAGGAAAAGAATTTGATGCTGAAGAAGAAGCTATAGAAGCAGGGGCTGATGAAGTTTTCGATGAAGGCGAAGGAGCTTGGGGCTTTTACGGTGCCCCTGAAGACTTGGATAATATCCAAAAAGCGCTCACCGCGCGCGGATGGGAACTTGAAAAAGCTGAGCTTGCTTACAAACCCAAAAACTTCACTGAAATTACCGACGAGCAAAAGGCGGAAGCTATTGAATTTATTGAGGCTTTGGACGAAAGCGAAGATTCTTCTAGAATCTACGCCAGCCTTAACTTTGAAGAATAATCATCGATATTTGGCTCAATAATTGAACTCTCAGACTGGCAATGTTGGTTGCTTGAAACTGGGAGTTTTTTTTGACACGAACGGGTCGTTTCTTAACCTTTCTAATGCATATCTGTCTTGGATTAAGTCTGGCCAGTTTTGCATCTATGCCAAAGGCCATAGGGATTATTGAATCCACTATCGTTAATACTAAGGCTTCTGAGTTCGATTCTTCTAAAAACAGGTGCATATCTGAGTATGAGCAACAACTCTACTTTTATAAAGTCAGAGTCTCTGCCGACACTCAAAAAGCTAGAGAATTAGGATTTGCAAACCCTCTACAAATCGCCGGCGATCCCATTGAAGCCCAATGGATTCTCAAGATTGAAGCCAAGTATGGGGAAACTCCTGACTACCATAAGTTCTTTTCTTCTGATTTCACAACACCAAAACAGCCTTACGGTGAGTTCGATGATCTCGAGATCTTAGATGAGTCTATCTTCACTCTTTGGAATGAGCCGAATGCTATGTCAGATCCCAACGGCTTCGAAAAAGTTCGAGAAGATCACTACAGCTTCTATTTTACGACAGGTTACCGTTGGGGCGCCATACACCCTGGCTGGTCCCATGACTTTTTTAATTCCGGAGGGAAACACTTTGATATCTGGTACGAAGGCTCAAGCTTAAAATCAAAGACACTTGTCGCTAGTGAGAAAGTTGAAACACCAGAGACACAAACCTATGTGGTTGTAAGCCCATTACCACCAGAGAAAATGAAACTCCAAATTTCACTCACTCGAGAATATCCTGTTTCGGTATTTAGAAGTTTTGGAGTTTCCCAGGAGTATACTCAAGAGTCACTTTCCTCGCCAGAATACGAGCTTCCCTTCTATGATCTCGAAGTCTCCTATGAAACGCCAGCTAAACTCCAAAAAGTTGTTGAGCATGTTTGCCCAATGGCTTCACTGGCGGAAGAACTTGCCCAGAAATACAACTGCCCAGAATTTGCAAACAATCCTTTCGTGCAAATGTCAAACGACGAACTCGTTCGCGAAATGATGTACAAAATTGTGAGAGCCAATGAACGAAATTTTGATTTGCGAGTTTTTGATGTCTTGGAAGACGCTGAAATGACTGAAAGGCAATATCACAATTTGATTTATTGCCTTTCGAATACTGATTTCTGGGAAGCAGAACGAAAATATGGAGATAAAATCGATGGCTATGGCTCCAGTGGCGGTGTTGTTTACAAATGTTCGAAATTTACAGGGCTTAAACGAGACCTTGTTGAACTTTACTCAGACCTCTTTAGATATACGACTTTCAATCTTAAAGATGATCGTAGGTTTAGAACTATGGTTCTCTCAGGCAATTGCCCTGTCCCTTTAAATTAAGTCAATTTGAATCTAAGGTAGAGATTTCAAACTTATTTTATTTGCTGAATGGCATTTTAAGGAGTTCGAAAAGACTATAGGCCTTATTGCCACTTTGATACTCTTCTAATCCAATTTCGATATCTATCTGTGATTTACCCGCTTGATCTTTATAAGTTCCAAACAAGCGATCCCAAACAGACAAACTAAAACTAAAATTTGAATCCGTTTCACTCACGACTGTGGAATGATGAATACGGTGCATATCAGGAGTGACAATAAAAAATCTTATAAAGCGATCGACTTTATCAGGGAATTTAAAATTTCCATGATTAAAATTTGAACTGGTGCTTAATAAAATTTCAAACACCAGAATCGCTTCAGGAGAAACACCAATCAACAAAATAGACAAAAACTTAATTCCCATGGACAAAAAGATTTCGATGGGATGAAATCTAGCACCCGTCGTAATATCAAAACCAATATCTGCGTGGTGAACTTTATGTAATCGCCATAATAGAGGAACCCTGTGAAATATTCGGTGTTGAAAATAGATAATCATATCTAAAAGAAGCACCGAACCTATCAAGGTAACTAACCAATTCATTCCAAGTAGATTAAATAATCCCCAACCTTGATTTCCAACATACACACAAAACCCTACCGCAGTTATAGGCATTATTAAACGAAGCAATAGAGTATTTAAAACAGTCAGCAAAATATTAGATGGCCACCTCTGCTTGCGGGTTGCCTTGAACGATTTAAAGGGCTTTATGTATTCTATAAAGGCAATCAATAAGAAGCTGCCAAAAAAAATAGCCAATCTAAAGTTTTCAACTGTTAGATCTAAATTACCAAGGCGACTCATACCTTATTATAACAACGAAAACACACCTGAACAATTCAATAAGCCCTTAAGCTTCATATGGATATCTGATGCTTCTAATAATTCCCCCAGAATGGGTTCACGTAGAGATCCATCGGATTTAATTACGACCTGATGTGGGTAATTAACCTTTTGTTGACCGGTATAAAAGAGGGTAATTTTGATGTTTTGATATTTCCCGCTAGCGACTGCTTTTGAGAGCACATTGATAGCCTTAATATAATTGCC
The DNA here is from genome assembly GCA_964523195.1 of uncultured Pseudobdellovibrionaceae bacterium. Classification (GTDB taxonomy): domain Bacteria; phylum Bdellovibrionota; class Bdellovibrionia; order Bdellovibrionales; family JAGQZY01; genus JAUHWN01. The sequence continues at coordinate 11,821 of CAZFYV010000006.1, read as the reverse complement.
TGGATCATCATCTGAAAAGCCCCAAAGAAAGTAGTCTCCATAGGCTGAGCCATCGGGATTCAACACTTTTGGCAAAATTTCAGGATACTCACCACTAGAAACGGCATCCAACTGCTCCAACATTAACTCTGCCTTAATGGCTGAAGGAGAGTCAGCTTGACCTTTGTATTTGGGGTGAGAAACTCCATGGAGCTGATTGACCGGCGGAAGGTGGATATGAACTCCTTTATTTTTAGCCAACCATCCTTTAAGAAAAACAAGTCCTTCATAGATCTCATCAGCCGAATGGCCGCGAGCTGTGATAATCGATGTCCAGCTTGCCGTTAAAGAATTACTAAGAGCATAGATAAACTGTTCGAATGCAGGAGCCTTCCACAGCTTTTCTGGCTCATTTTCGAGCTGGTATTTCAAACCTTGAAGGAAGTAGTTTTCGCCATTAGCTCCGGTGGAGAAATATCTAAAAGACCCTTGAGATCTGGGCTCAGGAATAATCTCATAGTTTAAAAACTCACCTGATTTTCCAACCTTCTCTCGAACTTCTGCGAATTTTTCCGTAGAAATAACAACTTCTTTGCCAGAGCCCTTTTCAAAAAGAACGACACCTAGGTGATCAGGCATAAACATAATATTGTCATCCCAATCGAAAGAATAATTAGTAAGCCCGTGAAGGTATCTCAGTATCTGAGCATCACCCTCGACACTTATTTTCTCCAGTGCCGGTCTCGAAAAAGATACACTCGCTACAAAACTAACTAACAAAAAGGGAATAAAACTGGCGCACAAACGCATGCTAAGCTCCTCAAAACCAACAGGTTCTTCTTAAAACCACTGGTTAGAGAATGTGCAAATCGAAGTCCACCTTAATAGGCAAATTGGTTCTTAATTCCAGTGCCCTGGAGCATAAATAGAGGCTGGATATTCCAGGACGCAAGCTTGCGGCCCCAGAAAGTGCTCTCATCAAAGAACTTAAGTTCATCGTCATCTGTGAATTTTGCATACCACACGTTTCCTCGAAAACGCGTGTTCAACCACAAATCAGAATCTGCAGGATTCACCTTGAAAGCCATATACTGGCCAAATGGAATCCAGAGAGGAAACCCTTGGTTGGAATTGATCTCGATCATAGGCTGACCGTATTCATTGTTCACGACTATTTTTGATGATGAACGAGGCTTCACAGCAAAATCCATAACCGCGAAATCTTTATTGAACCCCCATAATTCATTTCCAACTCTAAGTGCCAAGTCTTGATCGACCCACAATTTGATAACGTGAACACCATGTCCCTTAGGCGGAGTTCCTCCAAAGTATTCAAAAAACTTCCACCACCCATTTTTTTGATCAGGCTTTTCCGACACAATCATAGTCACGAGAAACTCACTATAGGAACCGATTGTAGACATGCCATACTTCAAAGCTGCAATATTCAACATGGCCTTACCGTTAAAATCAACAGGGTGTAATCCAGTACCTGCTAATATCTCTATAGCCTGCTCCATTTCGATAGAAGCAATTAATGAGAAGTAGTCAGCATCTTGAAAACAAAGTGGAAGATCTACGATCTCACCACTTTTGAGTTCTCCGATCGCCAAAGATGACTTACAAAACCTGAAGTCTGATCTCTCTGGAAGCTCCGTTTGAGCTAATGAGCTTAGGGAAACTAAAGATACAAGACAAGAAAGGACGAATAACTTCGAATACAATTTAAATCCCATGATTTCCCCTACCATTTTAAGTAACTTTAGAGTCCTTAGCTTGACTCAACTGTCATACTCAAAAAGGTAACCAAGTTTACTAATATTGGCTAGTTCGAATTTGATTATTTCTGCTGCAATTTCTGAAAGGCAAACGCATACATCATAATCTGCTTGATCATAGACGCGAATCCATTTGCTCGACTCGGCGACAGATGGCTATCAAGGCCAAGTTCTTTCATAAAATCGGGAGGTGTTTCAAGAATATCGCCAGGAGTCTGATTAGAATATACTCGAAGCAAAAGTGCCACTAAGCCCTTTACGATCATGGCATCGGAATCCGCTTTGAGAACAACCTGTCCGTCAGAACTCATCTCAGCGTGAAGCCAAACTTGAGACTGACAACCTTTTACTAGATACTTCTCGTCATAGAGTTCCTCATCAATTTTAGGCAATGCTTTACCCATATCGATGATCTTTTTGTACTTCTCTTCCCAAGATTTAACCTGTGAAAACTCTTCAATCAGCTCGCTTTGCTTCTCTTTTATAGACATGAACGCAAACTAAACGAAAACATTTAAGAGCACAACCTCATTATTTTTCTCAATCTGAATTTCAAATCGTGAATCACGTGAAAATAAATCGGAAGCGATGAATTTTTTCTCTGGCATTTATTTTGGGCAAGTGACAATAAGTGACCACAATGGTCCCTACTGTCAAACTATCGAACATGGAAAAATTTCATTAGCAAAATTCAAGAAAGCAATAGCCTTTCGCTTTTTTCCAAAAAACAAAAACTTAACGCAGAACTTCTAGAAATTATTTTAAGACGCTGAGTACCGAAAAGCCCTTGGTACGAATCCTGTTAATACAAAACACAAAATTACAGGGGGAAGGTTTGAGGTGTTAGTCATCTCTCAAGATCTCTATCTGTATTCAAATTAGGGGAATCTATTAATCAATCACGGGAGGTAATCCTTATGGCGAAAACTCGTCTAATCAAGTCAACTTTGGCTGCGACTGTGCTTGCATGTTCTCTTTCTGCTTCTGCAGATATGGACACAAGCTGGTTAACTGTTGAAGCACGCGGTAGCGCTGATGCTTTTTGGGCAGAAGATGCTAACGGAGATCTTAAGAATAACTTAAGAACTCAAGATGTAGAAGTGATCATGACTGCTCAGATCACTGAAAACATTAAGTTCGTTTTAAAGACTGAACTTGAAAGAATGTTAAGAGCAGATGACAACGATGTAAGTTCTGATTTCGACCTAGAGTCTTTTATCGAAGAAGCTTACGTTGAAATTCGCAATGTCGGTGGTCAACCGGTAGCTTTCATCGTTGGTAAGCAAGAAATTCCTGTAGGAATGCAAAAGTCTCTTATGCCTTTTGACGAAGCAGGAACTAAGAACATCATTCGTGAACAAGGTGTATTCGGTCTTACTATGAGACTTGATTACAACTTCTTTGGTCTTATTGATTCTGCAGAAGTTTCAGTTTTTGAAACTGGTAGAAACGATTTAGACATCGGTGATGTTAAAGGTGTTTCTGTTAAGTTGAACAAGCAACTTACTGAAACTATCAAAGCGACAGCTTCTTATAAGTATCGTGGTGAAGCTGGTGCAGGCGGCGAAGATGAGCAAACATTTGCTATCGGTGCAGTTTACGACGATGGTACTTGGACTGCTTATGTAGAAGGTATCGGAATGGTTGACAACGCTCAGTACCCTGACTCTGACTTTGCATTCACTGTTGGTGTTGCAAGACAAGTTGGTCCTGGTCAAGCAGTTGTTGAGTACAACTATATCGACAATTCTATGCAACAGATTGGTCTTGGTTATAACATGAAATTAACTGACCACCTTTCAATCGGACCAGAAGTTCGTTACAACATGCCTGAAAATGGTGACGATAACGTTTCTTTCGGAGTTCGAGCGACTGTAGATTTCACTAGCGATCGCAAAGAAAACGAGAACACTCTTCTCGGTAAAAAAGCGGCTGGTGATCCTTTAAAAAAGAAATAAATACCACTAACACCTGGGGGAACTAACCATTCCCCCAAAACATCGAAGAAGTCTTTAGGACTCCTTTGGTGCTTCCTTCAACATTTGGCCGCATTCAGTTCGCTGGATGCGGTCTTTTTGTTTCTTAGACTTATAGACTAGGATCGAGCCCTTACCCATTGACCTCATTAAATCTTCTGATAGCCTTTAGATATGTTCAAACTAGCAGACTTAATCGATAAGTTTATTTATTCGTTTCGAAAACAACGAGCTGCGAAGACAGTAGAAAATCGCAGAAAATCTCCTCGCTTTGAGCTGAAAGATGGACAAGGAAAAGTAAATCTACTCAATCAACAATCAGATATTAAATTCGAAACTTCTCTATTGGACGTTTCAGAAAGTGGCTTCAAAATTTCCAAGATCCCAAACAAGATTCAAATCGGTGATATTTTCGAAGGACGCTTAAATCTAAATTCTTCTGATTACGAGATCACTTGCCAGACGGTCCATATCGGAGATGACTTCTTGGGATTTGAACTGCTTGATTCCAATAAAGACTTAGACTTGAGTAAGCTCTCCTAAACAAAAAACTGCGAAGCCTAGTGAGACCTCACAGTTCATATAGTAGAAAGATTTGGGAGCTAAAAGCACCATACCCCGCAGTGCCTTTTAGATATTACTTATTGATTTATTTCGGTTTGATTCTCAGTCGCAGCAGCTGCTTTAATTTGCTCTATTTGTGCTGTCGAAGGAGCTAAGTTTTGATCTACTTGATTTTTATCAAAGTCCTTAAACATCATCCAAAAGAAGTTATCCATATGCATAACCATCTCTTTATTCGGATCTTTCGCGGCTTCGATAAGTGCGAAATTTTCAAATTCAGCAAACTTTTGATAGATCCTAACGATCGTCTTTTCAGAGCACGCAAAAGTATTTGTTCCGCCAAAGTTTCCTCTACGCTTTCTCAGTGCAACCATATGCATTTTTAAGAAGTAATCGATATACTCTAGAGCTAACTCTTGAAAATGAGTAAAATTTCTCTTCTCAATTGTTGGCTTATAAAAACCCTGATCGTCTTTGATTACGATTTCTTCAGCGATGAGATCATCAAACTCAGCAAGAACATCGTCTTTATTTAAATCGAAGTACTGCGCAAAAACTTGAGCGGCAGTCTGTCTGTTAGCATCGCTAAACTGATAAGCCGCATCCACAAGTATATCAACCCATGGTTTAGTCAGCATTTTTTCTTCAACAATCTTATGTTTGGTCTCGACTTCTAAGCTGTCTGTTCTAAGAGCGAATTTTGAACCAATCATCTTTGAGATTGCATAGGAGAATGGTCTTGATGTTTTAGTCATTAGAAGAAGGATCTTGTCCATATTTAATCGAACTTGGTTCGATAGAATTTTTGAAATTGAACTTGCAGAAAGGTCTAAAATCTCTTCGAGACTAGATCTCGAGAAATCGTTTAAAAGAAAACCAACAAAGCCTTCATAAGACAGATCGTCTGGTCGATATCCACACATCAATAGAGCGCTTTTAATATCAACATTGAAGTGTTGGCAGTATTCTACAAACTGTTCCCAGCTCGGGCATGATCTACCGGCCATCCAATTTTTAATGTTTGAAACCATTTTTGGGTCAGTTACCGGTGTCCCACGATTCTTCTTTTTAATGACCCGAAGAATTTCAATTCTCTTCTCTTTAATATTATCCAAACTCATGTCTTAGCTCCGTTTTCAATTTTTTTCGCCCACCGTTTTCGGTTACAGATAGAGCAACCATGAAGCCAACAGAATATCTCACAAAAAGACATAAAAAGTGTAAGATGAGAATTTTATCTTACCATAAATTACCTATATTCACGAAAAGATTCATATTTTAAGGTGCAATTTGTGAAAGCCTTTTGACAATTAAGGGCTAAATAGTGGCCCCCAATTTCAAAAAATACTCAGTATTCTAGAATCAGAAAGCCCTAGGGAGGATTTGACTCTCTTATACATAGGACGCAATGAACTCAGGCTCCAGAGAGGGCCCAGAAGCGTCACTATAGCTTTCAATCTCCACCAGAATGCTGCGACCTAAAACCCAAACTGTCTATCATCTAGTCACTCGAATGACAGGCTTGGGCACTATTTGTCAGATTGGATCTGAGGCGAGTTGAACTTTCCAACCTCATTCCCTAGATACCCGTACCATTTCAGGCACTTACAGTATTGGTGGCACAGTTTTTCGGATGGATTCGAGTTTGCTCTATATAAAAACAAAGACGGCGGACAACAAAAGTCTCACCAACTTTAAGAAGCTAAGGGAAGCATAAACATGAATCAATCAAACACCAAAAATAGCAACTCTCCTCTCCTCTCTTTAGTTGTTATTGTGATCGCTTTCACTTCACTCAGTTTTTCGCCGCAAGAAAAGGGCATAAGCGATATGAGCTCAGAAGCACTTCCGGATGAAGTTGCTTCTCGAGCTTCCCAATTTTCCAATGTAAAATCTCCGACTCAAAGTCAAAACCCTTGGGTCGTTTGTAAATACAAGTCTACCGAGACTGGATTAATTCAGTTCCGTGGTAGAGACTACAAACAAGCCTTCACTCGTACGGCGAACAAATGCTTCAAAGTACGCCAGGCACTTTTTGAACAAAAGAAGAAACGAGCTCTATCAGAAGATTACGGCAGTTTATATATAGAGCTTTGTACTAACGATATTACTTGCAGCTAGTTACGACATAACGTACCCCAACCCCTCCCCCAACCCGAGCCGGTGTTGTCCCCACAGCACCGGCAACTTTTTTTTTCAGGCATGAACTTTCAGATTGTACTCTTTCAAATCCAGATAAGAGACTTTTGTCTATATAATCAGTCCCTTTGAGAAATCCCTGTCAACAACTGACATAACTCCATGAGACTATTGAGTTTCGGGACTTAGAGGGGGTTTTAATGATCAACAGGTTGGGTTTAGCATCGTTATTAGTAATTGTGTTTATTTCTATATCGCCTAGCTCAGGACTATCAGCTGATAAATCTGCTGATATAAAAAAGGCCATGGCTAAAACCAAAAAGGTTCTAAAAAAATACCAAAAGGGTTTTAAAAAGATTTGCAAAAACCTTGAAGTGTCTATTCAGTGGGACAAACTCAATAAATCAGTGACAGCAGCAGAAGCCCCGGTGTTTGTCCTTAAACAAACCTATAAAGCTATTCGATCTTCAGCAAAATTAAACCGTAAGCTTTTATGTCAAGAGGTCACCCAGATAGAAATTAGTGACGGATTTAAGCAGCCGGCCTTTTTTCAAGATGGCCTACTTGAAGTGGGACGAATCGGTTCCACCACCGTTATCACACCTGAAATCATTATGGAATCCTACGAAAAAGAACTCATTGATGAAGATAAGGGATTAAGCCTCCAAGAGATACGACAAGTTCGAATCGAAAAAAAGAAGATGAGACCAGATATCAAAAAAATAGGTCAAATCTGCAAACCAAAAATAAAAATCATTGTTAACTGGGACACTTATGAAGACAAATACACCAGAGAAAACCCAGCAAAAAAACTGAAAACTGTTCTAAAGGATTTAAAAGAGATTGCTCGAGTAAACAAAAAAGAACTTTGTAAAAGCTTAAAGGAAGTACAGTTATCTTACGGGAGCACGTCTGGTACCTCCCAACTTGAATTTACTGATGGGGTTCTTTACGCAAAGAGTTTAAATAGCATCATTTCGTCAGGGACCGTTCAACGAACTCTAGAATCGAATATGAAAGGTGGCGACGGCAAAGATGGTTTGAATGCAACTCAAATGCGCGCCAAGAAAAAAGCAGATCGCCAAATCAAGAGAAAAAAAGCGCGTCTTAAGAGAGTTTGCGGAAAACATCTAAAAGTCAAAATAGCTTGGACTGAGTTTCCAGATGACAACAAAATGGAATATGTTCCTCCTGCGGCCTTCGAAGCCCTCACTGAAGCATTAGAACGAAGTGCTCGCAAAAATAAAAAGGCTGTCTGCGAGAGAATCAAGGCTTTCGAAATAGGCTACGGCGGAAAACTCGAACCAGTAGTTAAAAAAGATACTCTTTCGGTTCGGTTCTATGGAACGGCTTCAACTGACTATAAAATTGATGAGCTCATGAAACTTATTGCAAAGGCGACTACCAGTAAAGACGACACAGTATCATTAAGCGAGGACAGCTCATCTCAGGCGAGTAGTTCGGGGTCATCAGAGTCAAAAAAAGAAGATAGTAGTTCCAGTAAGAGCATCGATGTTGACGCTGGAAAAGCAGTGAAAGATCTGTTTGGATTTTAGAGTTTCAAGCTAATTAATCTAAAATTTGAGCCGAGATTACCTTATGCCTGTGGACCTTGTCCTGGCGGAGGTCCGCTGGGTTGCGGCCCTTGCTGATTTTGTTGATTTGGAGTGATTCGCTCGCCTCCTGATCCAGGAAACTCTTCGTGCATAAAACACTCCATCATCTCAATGGCAATTGCATTTTCAACATTTTGCCCAGCAGGCCCTTGGACATCTTGAATTCGGTGAATGATCGAATATAACTTTCCATCATTTGGATCCTTTCGAACCGCCATTAAATAGTGAACTCCAGATTGAGCAGAAGATTGGGTCGGCATATAGTTGATGATTTCTAAACCGTTTTGCTGAACCACAATTTTTTTATCAACAGCGTAATCTCTGGTGGCTGCCGATCGAATTAAACGACCATTATCAAAAAGGCCTAGCTTGATATTACTAAAGAAGTCACCATTACTATCAACTCGAATCTGAATATCGGCTACTTCTTGGTAACCGGTATTAGGATCAATACGGTTTCCACGACACAGAATCTCAGAGGCCGTAAAATCAGAGCGATCAAAAAGCCTATCTTGGTAAAGTGCGATCTCTTTATTGTGCTCTGAAATTATATCTTCATTTATTGGTTCCGGATCGATATCTTGGCAATCTTCTCTGGTTAAAAATGGCTGACCATCAATTATTGAAACCGTGGAAACTGGTTCATTAATATCGGTAAAACATGCATTTAAAACATCATAACTATTGTACTGAACTCCACTATAGCCTTCACCGTTTGATAAGCTCTTGGAATCACCTGCACCAGGCTTTCCACTACCTAACTCTTCACAATTATTGAAAGCAAGGAGCAGAATTGCTCCGAAGACCACTAATAAAATGCTTTTAATAAGACCCTTCATCCCCACACCTCTAATGTTAAACTTTCCCTCGCTATATACCTAGACTAAAATAAGAGTATGTAGATCTGCCTTATAAAATTGGATAGTAAGAACAGTTTGAATCCTTATGAGACACTCATCGATAACCAAGCCGATCTGAGCCTGATTACTAGACAACAACATCAAGGTGTCTTCATTTGAGAATCTTAGAGTAAAACCCCGTCAGATCGTTTTTGTTTTTGAACACTCTGTTTAAATACCTAGTTTTTTTAAAGTTTCCTGAATTTTAGCTAGTCATTTATCAAACTATAAAGCATTGTGTACTTAAACATTCATACCAGATTTGAATGGAGCAAATATGAAAGAGTTTTTCAGAAAATCATTTCTCTTTAAAGATCTTTTAACTCGAAAAGATTATTTGATTATTGGATTTACTTTCATGCTCTTTAAATACATCTTTGAGGTCGGTCTCTTTTATGTTTATGAAAGTCGCTTTTTGCTTCCATGGGAGTTTTTAAATCCCATTGTTAGCCAAAGATGGCTACATAGAAATCAAATGCCCCATGATTATTTTATTTTTTACTTTTTAATCACTCTTCCTTTTGTTTGGATTGGGTTTAGTGCTTCAGTAAGAAGAGCTATTAAGGCAGGACTATCTCC
>CAZFYV010000006.1:0-2191 GCA_964523195.1 uncultured Pseudobdellovibrionaceae bacterium | reverse complement strand
AAAGTCAGCTGGACTTCTTTTACTGTCAGAACTCTTAGCAGGTGGCCTACTTATACTGTTTGCAATGGAGGGCGTGATTTGTATTGCCATGGCAGCACCAATTTTTATTGCAACCAGTTTAGCTGGTGGTGTTTTAGCGGACTTAATGTTTAATAATTGGCAACCTGAGTCTCGCAACCCTATGACCATGTACTCTTTCTTTTTGATTCCACTTTTGGCCCAACCTTTTGTGAGCAAAATCGAAGCTCCTTTCCAAGAGCAACAACAAATTGTTCTTACCTCAATAGTCATAGATGTGCCCCCTGAAAAAGTCTGGCCCTATGTGGTTGAGTTCTCAGAGCTCCCTCCACCAACCGACCTTATGTTTAAACTCGGTATTGCTCATCCTTTGCGAGCTCGTATAGAGGGTAAAGGTGTTGGTGCTGTAAGATATTGCCAATTTTCTACAGGAGATTTTGTGGAACCCATCACTGAATGGGACGAACCACATCGATTGAGTTTTGATGTTAAATTTCAACCCGCTCCTATGGAAGAGCTCAGTTTTTATGATGCCGTTCATGCACCTCACCTAGATCTCTTTTTAGAATCAAAAAAGGGGCAGTTTCGTTTAATCCCTATCGAAGGTGGAAAAACAAAACTGGAAGGTCGTACCTGGTATGAAATCAACATTCATCCCATTCCATACTGGAGAGTCTTTTCTGATTACTTTATTCACAAGATTCACGAAAGAGTTTTAGAACAAGTAAAACGGGAATCAGAAGCTAACGCCTAGCGTTAGCTTTACTCCAACATCCGTCTATATAGATAGTGTACTCAATCAAACTTTAGTTTTTACTTTTGTGAACTGCTTAATTTAATAACAAATCTTCTCACAAACAAAAATACAAAGTGATGTCATTCCTTCCCTTCTAACTTTTAAGAACTAAAAGTTCAGTGTCAAAAAGACTCCAAAAGTTTCTCTACTGCCAATAATTCTGATTTCAAGCTTGGCACATCTTTAGCTATTAAGGGTTTTTGAAATGGGTTAGAAAAAATATTCTTTATGAGGGGAATACACATGAAAAAATTATTGAGTTCATCATTACTTGCAGTTCTAGTATTTGGTGTAGCAAGCGTCGCTTCAGCATTTCAACAAAAGTACACTTTGGATTACGGTGATCAAATCATCCGAGCTGGCCAAAGAAATGGTGTACATACAATTAAACTAAAAAACCAACTTAAAAGAGTTTACGGACTAAGAGGTCTTAAAAATGACCAGCTTATCAATGTTCGTGTTGTGTCTAAAACTAAAAGAGGAAATGGTACTGCCACTCTTTATATTGGCCAAAGACAAGCCATGTCTAAATACGTTAATGCTGGGGACTTCAATGTAAAACGCCCTCGCTCATTTGACCGTGTCGACTTAATGCCTCGTCGCTCCCACAGAACAGTTGGAAAAGCATGGCAAGTTGACCTTTCAGGTCGTCATATGCTTCGCAAAATCGTTGTTACAGTCCAGCATCAGCGAGTTAACCCTCGTCCACCGGTAAGACCTCGTCCGCCAGTTCAGCCTAACAAAGGTAAAATTGTTGATCTTGGTTCTGCTCGTGTAGATAAGTTCTTCTTAGAGTCTGATTCTTACTACCCTAACAATGGCCGTAAAATTTCTAGAATCCGTCTTGTTGGATCAAGAAATATGTTACACGTTGAGCGCGCCTATGTTGTTTTTGGTAACGGACAGCGTAGAGAGTTGCCTGAACTTCAAGGTTTGTTAGATAAGAATCAAACTAAGGTTGCTCGTGTGAACATGCGATTTGTTCAAAAAATCGTCATCGAAGCTGTAAGTGGTATCTTTGGTCCACGTGGTGAGTACAAAGTTCAAGTACGTCAGCACAGAAGATAATTAGATAGTAATAGACGTTCTTCGCTAAATTTATAAAAGGCTTTATCTTATTAGATAAAGCCTTTTCTTTTTTTGAGTCTTTCTTTTCTGTTAAATGAAAGAGCCATATAACCTAGGGGGCGTCTTTCCAATCCGTCAAATTTCTTTCAAGATCCAATCTGATATCATAAGTAGTATCCAAGAAGGGTTCACCAGAATCCATTAAGCCATTTTGATTAACATCGATATATCCACAGGCTTTGTAGTCGCCATCGTCGATTTCGGTAATCGCCTCATTGCTGGAGTTTACAAAATCAGTGTGCCGACCAA
>CAZFYV010000005.1:0-29770 GCA_964523195.1 uncultured Pseudobdellovibrionaceae bacterium | reverse complement strand
GGCAGCTTGCGTAATGTACTCTGCTACTGCATCTTGGGTGTCATTTGTCGTGATCTTTAAAGTTGCTGGATGTTCTGGCGAAATAACCATAAAGGTCACACCAAAAAGTGTGTCCGGTCGAGTGGTAAAAACCCGAAAGCTTTCATCATGTCCATCGATTTTAAAATCGATTTCGGCTCCCTCACTTCGACCAATCCAGTTTCTTTGACCTTCTTTGGTTCTTTCTGGCCACTCAACTTTTTCGAGATCGTCGAGTAATCGATCGGCATAAGCCGTAATCTTTAACATCCACTGTTTCATCGGTTTGCGTACAACTGGATGGCCACCGCGTTCGCTCTTTCCGTCAACGACTTCTTCGTTTGCTAGGACGGTTTTTAAGGCTGGGCACCAGTTCACAGGGACTTCTTTTTGGTAGGCAAGACCCTTTTCATATAGTTTTTTAAAGATGAATTGAGTCCATTTATAAAACGAAGGGTCGCAGGTAGAAACCTCACGGCTCCAATCGAAACTATAGCCAAATTCCATGAGTGTTTTTCTAAAACTCTCAATGGCTTCGTTGGTTGTCTTTGCGGGATGAATTCCAGTTTGAATTGCATACTGTTCAGCGGGAAGGCCAAAGGCATCGTAACCCATAGGGTGAAGAACGTTAAATCCCTTGGCTCGCTTATATCTAGAAATCACGTCTGTCGGCGTGTAAGAAGCTAAATGTCCGACATGTAGGCCTTTTCCAGAGGGGTAAGGAAACATATCGAGAGCGTAATATTTGGGCTTTTTTGAGTCGTTTTCAGCCTTGAATGCTGATTTTTCTTCCCAGCGTTTTTGCCATTTACTGTCGATATTTTTGTGATCAAATGCCATGGAAATCTATCTCCTTAGGTACCTTAAACTAGCCATAGAGTACTTATAGCCGTTTTGTGACCGTTTAGTAAACACTTTGCCCAGCCTACGGGCTAAATGCAGTGCTCTGAAAAGTCTGGCTCTTGTATACAGTGAACGAAATTTTCTGACAAGTCATGTCTTATTAGATACCCTATGGATATGTCTAAGGAAAACCGTTTTATACTCGTAGTTGATGACGATCTTGATAATCTCAAGCTCGTATCCCGTACACTAGAGCATGTGGGCTTTGAGGTAGAAACGGCTTCGTCAGGAGAGGATGGACTCACTAAACTCTCTCAGCGAACACCTGACCTGATTTTGCTTGATATAAATATGCCTGGAATGAGTGGGCTCGAAACTCTAAAGCAGCTTCGCAAAAGGGATCAATACGTATCAGTGATTTTTCTTACCGCAAAGTCAGAAACTGAAGATGTTATTTATGGGTTAGATGCAGGAGCAGATGATTATATCTGTAAACCATTTAATCCTTTGGAGTTGTTGGCACGCCTAAATGCTCAGTTGAGAATTAAAGATCTTCACGATCAACTTCGCGCAGCCAATGAAAAGCTCAAGCAATTAGTTGATATTGATGATTTGACTGGGTTGTTCAATATGCGATCCGTTTATAAGAAACTTGATTACGAATTAGATCGAGCCAGGCGATATAATGGAAGTGTCGCCGCAGTTATGATGGATATGGATAATTTTAAAGCGGTAAACGATGGTCACGATCATCTGTTTGGTAGCTTTGTTTTGTCCGAGGTCGGTAAGATTATTCGTGAGAATATTCGAACCGTGGATTTTGCGGCTAGATACGGCGGTGATGAATTCTTAGTTGTTCTAACTCATAGCCACGGTGAAGGTGCTAAGAGTTTTGCTGAGCGACTTCGCAAGAAAATATCAGACTATGTGTTTGAGCAGGATGGCGACTCAATTAAACTGACATCATCAATAGGTCTTGCTTATTGTGAAGATGGTAATATTGGTGTCGATGCCAGAGGCTTGGTCCGTCAAGCCGATAGCGCATTATACCAAGCAAAACGCGAGGGTAAAAACCGAGTTGTGGCTATTCCAGCGGATGCGGGTGCAGTTATCGATCCAAAGCTTGCACGCAAACACGTCTAAGTTAATATAGATCCATGGAAAAATTAAATTGGATTTACGATCTCAAGAACTTCGATATTTATAAATTAACTTTCAAGTCTAAAGCCTTAAAGAATAATAGACTCAAAGATTCCAATGAAAAAAACCATATAGTTCTTAAGCCTAAGAAAGTAAAAAAGGACTTACCTGTTGTATTTATGTTGTCGGGGTACCTGGGAAATGGTGACCAGAAATTTAATTTGAAATCTTTTGAGTTAAATCAGGTTCAGCAGCTAGATAAATGTGTTTCCGAAAAGAAAGCGCCCTTGGCCGCCTATGTTTTTGTCGATGGATTCAGTAGTTGGGGAGGAAGCCAGTTTATCAATAGTGCATTAGTTGGAAACTTTGAAGACATGATTGTCAAAGAGCTAGCTAGTGAAATCGCAAAACTACCAGAGACTCAAGGTAAAGGTCAGCAATGGGCATTGATGGGAGGGTCAAGTGGAGGATATGGAGCACTTCATTTGGGTTCGAAATTCCCTGAAGTCTTTCCGTGGATTGTAGCCGTTGCCCCCGATAGTTTTTTTGAAGCCAGTTTAAAACCTGAGATAACTACAGCATCTGTTGAAATCGCTCAGAAAGGTGGATTAAAGGAGACTATTAAGCTTCACAAAAAGGGAAAACTCTTAAAGCAAAGAAATGGATTTAAAGTCCTAAATGCTTTGGCCATGGCTGCTTGTTATTCCAATAAAGTTTCGAATGATAGATCACCGATATTACCTATCGATATGCATACCGGTGAGATAGATAAAAAAGTATGGAATGAGTGGCTTAAAAAAGATCCGATTCATTTTCTAAAGAGTCGAGCTGCAAAGTTGAAGAAGACCAAAGGGGTGTATCTTACTTGCGGATCTAAAGATCAGTTTTTCCTCCAGTTTGGGAGTCGTCAGATTCACAGTCTGTTGAAGTCCATTAAAGTTAAGCACGAGTATGTAGAGTTTGATGGGGGTCACTTTGATCTCTCTACTCGAAATCCGAGTTGTTGGGTTTACCTCCTAGATAGCTGGTCAAAGTAGAATCTGTAACCACAGGCTCATAATTGTAACCATAACAGCAGCTTTTCTGAGCCCATGGCAGCTGGAATGTCCCGTAATCGAAATTACAATGAGTTGAGAGGTGCCTAATTTGTCATTGGTGCCAAAAATGAGTTCAAAAATAACCTTGTGTTTTTTGTAAAGCTGAACTAAAACAGCGTCTTAACGCATTGCATTGGAGTTAAAGTGAAGCTTCGTGTTGGACTTGGGCTTAGGCTTGTTCTGAGCTGTATTTTGGGTTGTTTGTTGATGACTGCTTCGGTTGCTTTTGGAACCGATAACACCTGTTATTTTCCTAAGAAAACAGGGATGCCTGTTCAGGTTTCTGCTGTCGTTGATGTTTCTAAACTGAGATCTTTGAACTACATTTCAGATTTTCGATTGGCCGGTGATAAGGCTTACTCCTATCGGTTGAAGGTTGTTTCTAAATCCGAACTTGGCGATCAGGTACTTTACTCTAAGGGTATCGAAGACTCTGACGATAAGCTTGAGATTAATATCGACGAGCTTAGGGCTGAGTATCGAGTTAGCGAAAAGAATAACTACAATTATTTCTTCCCTCGCGTTTCACAAACAAAAGAAATTAAGTTTGTACTTATCCGAACTCAAATGGGGTCCGAAGACTCTACTGAAAACTATGAGTTAGTAACGTTAGAAAATACAGATCCAGGTAGAGGTGGAGATGTTGATCAAAGATATTTGAATTTGGCAGATCAAGCCATTACGTTTAATAACATTTCTTTGCCCCACGAACCTCGTACAAGAGAAGCTAATACAACAACTTGTAATTGCGCAAGTGATGGGATTTGTGAAGGTACTGAAGTTTTCTACAAAAAAGCCCTTGAAGACTCCTCTCATACTGGAACTTTATTCGGCCACTTGGTGAGAAAAACTGGGGTGCAAACATTAACTTCCGCAATTTTCAAAGTTCGCAAAGTTGTTGATAGCGACACAGTGGTTGTATCTCCGACAAACTCTTTGGAACCGAGCTACACCATGGACGTTACTGAGTTAATTAACTATGTACCTGAGTCGGACGAAAAACAGTTTGTATATCTTCCTTTTCATGGTGATGCTGGTGCATCTGCTGTCGATAGCTTAAATTCTGTAGTTTCTGGGGCGGCACCTCGGCTCGAGTTCCTAGGTAAGTCCTCAAGAGGAGAGTTTGTTCTTAAGTCACTTCAGGGCTTCTTTCTTTATTCTAATAGTGATGCTAACTTTGTTTACGAGAATGAATGTACTTTGGTAGATAGTAAGCAATTTTGTAAAGATGACCTTATAAATGCAGGTCAAAACAATGAGCTTAAAGTTCTTGGATCTACAAAAAAGGTGAATGCAGACGCCAATACCGTGGTCTTGCTTTCAGCCAAGAATGGTGATTCAGCTGGTAACAAGATCTCAATGGTGAATTCTAGCTTTTTGAGCCAACAGTCGGTTGGAGTTGTCGAGGTTAATTCAAGATGGATTGAGACAAATTCAGATAAAGACGTTCAAGTTCTAGGTACTAATAGAGTTGATCAATTTATCATTTCTTATGTTGAAGACGGATCTTTGAGAGTGTTTAGCACATTCGATAAGTCCTTAATTTCTGACGATCTCTGTGTAGATGTAAATGGTGCTGAAGCATGCTTAAACGATGAGTTGGATTTTGACTTTGATCAAGCAACTATCAAGTTCACGGGTGTTAATCCTGACGGAACTTACAATATATCTATGATTGGTGAAGGAGTCTCTCAAGATTTGACCGTTGATGGCTCTTACACATTTGATGAAAATAGATGTTTCGGCACAATTGGGTCCTTTTGTACTAGTGGCGAAGTTGTAGTCGAAACAAATCAATCTGGATTATCTAGAGCAAGAATTTTAGGACTGAGTTCTGACCAATCAAAGTATGTGATTGCGACCTATAAGCCTGGTAATAGAGTTACTCTTCAGTCTGTTGATCCAAGTTATATCGCTGGTTCATCTTCGGTATGTTTGGAAGATGGTTGCCCTGGAAAGATCGTTTTCCAAAAAGGTGACTTCAAAGTGACTGTTGCTTCTCAAAACGCATCTAAAGATGTCTATGTTTTTGAGTATGGATTAGGAAATTTGAAGAAGGTATCTGCCCAATTAGATTTTAGCGGCTGTAAAGATGCATTATGTGTTGGACAGGAAGTGAGTAATCACTCAACTTCTGGTGTGAATAAATCTAAAGTACTTGCCTTTACACAAGCAGGAGCAGCTCTAGTACTTACTAATGTTGATCAGCTTCAACAGGCGTTTATCCAAACTGTGAGTGATATGTCGTCTATAGCTCTTTTAGATGGTCAGTGCCTTGAAAACAAAAAAGATGTCTGTGTTGGTAAGGAAGTTCAGGAAAGTGAACAGACTGTTGTCTACGAAAGTGTCTATGCCAACGGTAGAATTATTGCTTTGATTGATGGCACTCGAGTCGAATTGACAACTGGTGTGATGTATAGCGGATGTGATTCATTTGTTTGTCTGGGTGAGACAGTTCATGTTGTAGAAGATTTACCAACCTCCACTGCAGTCGGAAAGAGTGTTCGTTATGGCGTTGTTGCTGGTGGCGACAACCAGGGTAACTACTCTGTGGTTTTCGAAGTCGAAGGTGGTGAGAATGTGGTAGCAGATGTTGATGGCCGACTGATCCTCAAGAGAACAGGTTGTATTGATGATGTTTGCGGACAATCTGTAAGTTTCGAAGACGTAGGTACTCCAATTCAGGTAACGGGTATTGGTCAAAATGGCACCTATGTTATAAAAGACTCTAAGGACGAGCTTTTCTATGGTCCAAATATACAATTAAAAGAATGTGTGACTGTTGAAGATCAGCATGGTCGCGAAGAATTCTGTGTCGGTGATCGAGTCTATAATGTTAAAAAGCAGTTTAGAACTTCAGGTTTAGGTCTCGCTCACATTGTAGGATTTTATGGTGATGATGCCGAGGTTAAAGACAATAACTCTTTAAATGCTCTTGTTGTTTATGCTCGAGGTGAAGACGTAGTTGAAAATGGAAGAGTCGTTAGAGAAGGCTTTAAGGGTCAGCTTGCTGTGATTTCTAAACCTAAAAGTGTACTCATGAAAAATAGAGGCTCTTCTGAGGGCACCGAAGCAGGAACTGTTGTTTATAAGAATGATGATATTGCAATGGAAGTTGAGTTCTTTGGAACTGCAGTAGTCAATAACAACCCGGTTTTTGCTCTATTGGCCAATAAGGAACTAGAGTTATTTAACAATAAGTTTCTATCAGATCCTTCTGATTGTTACGATCAAGAGGGTAAGCTCTGTGTTGGAGCTGAAGTCATGGGACTTTTCCATGAAAAACATGGTGGAGCGGCTTTTGCTCATATCGTGGGTATGGAAGAGTTAGAAGATGGAAAGAGATTTATGATTATTCATATTAATTCTGGTCCACAACAAGGTGAATTATTCGAAGCAGATCTTGGTGACGTTCAAGTTATTGAGCAGGGTTGTCAAATCGATGTTGAAGGAAGTTGCCAAGAGGATGCAGCTCCAACAGGAACTGGAGTTATTGGAGACTCATTAGTTCCAACTCCTCAAGACGGCGTGACTGCAAGACCTAACTAAATAATTGAAGATGTCTTCAAAATAAAAAAAGCTTCCATAGGGAAGCTTTTTTTATTTGTGGTTGTCGTATGAGACTCCCAGGCTTTGAAACTAGTATCCGCCAGCAGCGCCCTCACCTCTTGAGTCGAAACCGGCTTCGAGCCAACCTTTTTCATTAATTCGAATTCCATTAACCCTAGCGACCCAGGTTTCTTTAATTTTATGTCCTCGTTTTTTTAAGTTTTCAATAACATCTGGCTGTAATCGATTTTTATCCACAAATAATGTTTTAGGTAGGAATTGGTGATGAACTCTCGGTGCTTGAATCGCCCAGTCCATGTCATACTTGGACACTAAAACCCGGTAAAGAACTTGAAGTACCCCATTGATAATTCTAGGCCCACCTGGAGCGCCAAGAGCTAAGACGGTTTTTCCATCTTTAGTAACGATTGTTGGACTCATAGAGCTTAGTGGTCTCTTGCCTGGTTGTACGAGATTTCCTTTGCCTTGAATTAAGCCAAACATATTTGGTTCGTTTGGTCTTGTGGTGAAATCATCCATTTCATTGTTCAATGCTATTCCATACTTTTCGCTCACAACTGCTGAACCGTAGTTTCCATTGAGAGTCACAGTAAATGAAACAGCGTCCCCTTTAGCGTCCATAACGGTAAAATGTGTTGTTTCAGATGATTCTTTAGCAATAAGTTCTGGAAGTGGTTTTAAGTCTAGAACTTCATCGTCTTCGATTTTGTCTGCAAATTCCTTCAAGTACTTTTTATCTAGGAGTTTATCAATTGGATTTTTGTGAAAGTCGGGATCTCCTAATAGAGCGCGACCGCGAAAAGCAATCTTTTGAATTTCTCCAATATAGTGGAGTTCTTCGCTGCTCGTTGGCGCTTTTTTGTGGAGTTCTAACATATCCATTAGTTTTAGGGCTGAGGCAATGACGACTCCTCCGCTACTTGGAGGTGGCATTAAGTGAACCGTGTAGCCACGAAACTCTGTTACGATTGGCTTTAGCCATCTCGGTTTATAGGACTTCATATCCTCAAGAGTTAATACTCCTCCGGTTTTCTGAACAGTTTTAACAATATCTCTAGCAACGTTTTCTCGGTAGAAAGGAACGATGTTTCGATTTCTCATTTCTTTTAAAACTTTAGCTAGTGCTGGCTGCTTTAAAACTTCACCAGGTTTATAAAGTTTTCCACCCTTCTTCATAAAGTGTTTTTTTCCACCGGCATTGTATCTTTTGCTTGCTCGCTCAGTGTTGCGAACCCATTCGCCACTGACTTCAAAGCCTTTGGCGGCAAGATTAATTGCGTAATCAAAAAGCCTGGTCCAAGCCAGTTTTCCGTACTTCTTATGGAGTTGCCAAAGGCCTGCTGGAACCCCGGGGACGCCCACTGCAGCTCCACCTGTTCTGGAAGCGCCTTTTTCTCGTTTCATATAAAAATCAGGACCCGTTGCTGCAGGCGCCATCTCACGGAAATCCAGAACATCTACTGGTTTCTTTCCCATTTTAACTAAGGCGAATCCACCGCCTCCAAAAGCCGCGTAATACGGGCTCGTCACTGAAAGAGCTAGTGCTACACCGACTGCGACATCGACGACATTTCCACCCATTTTAGAGATTTGTTTTCCAGCGATCACTCCATATTTTGAAGGAGATGCGATCATTAATTTAGAACCTTCTTCTGGAACCGCCCATGTATTGATACCCAATGTGAGGATGATCAGTGGCAGGATATAATTTTTACGTAGTAAATTGGCTATCATGGGTGTTCTCCCTTAGGTCAGTTATTACATGAAACAAAGAATCCAAAAAAAATGCAATCAATCGAAAGGCTGTTGCAGAATGTCGCGACATTATATAGATAGGTTTCATGCGAACCCATAAGAAGCTTACCAAGACCTCTGAGGTCCCAGTTCCAAATAAGTATATCAAGGCCCTGTCTGAAGAGCTCAAGGATGTGGCATTTGATGAAGACCGCGTTGTTGATTTTAAAGGGAAGTGGAGAAGTGAAGTTTTCAAATCTCCAGAAGATAGGCCTTTAGACCTGGAGATTGGAACCGGCAATGGGTATCATTTTGCACATCGTGCCCAGGCTGAGCCAAACCGATCACTCATTGGCTTAGAAATAAAGTTTAAGCCCCTGGTTCAGAGTATCAAAAGAGCCCTAAGAAATGATTCATCTAACTGTCGAATGGCTCGCTTCCACGCCAATGAAATTACAACAATTTTTGAAAACGGTGAGTTAGATAATGTTTTTATTCATTTTCCCGATCCTTGGCCTAAAAAGCGTCATTTTAAAAATCGGTTGATTCAAGATAAATTTCTTGAAGAGATTTATGAGATTCAAAAGCCGGGCTCCTTGCTGGAATTTAAGACCGATTCTCTTTCTTATTTTGAATGGGCTGTTGAGAGATTTAAAAATAGTAAGTACGAGGTTTTGATTGAGACCAACGACCTTCACAGTAGTAGCAAAGTGGATCATAGCTTCATGACCCACTTTGAAAAGATTTTTGTCTCTAAAGGAATTCCCATTAATTACATTCTCTTAAAAAGAAATTAATTGCAGAGATTATATATTTCTAGATTTAAGCCCGTCGAATAAATCGTATCCACAGTAGAGACTGAGTAGTTCTTAAAGAAATAGTTGTGTCCTTCTTTAAGAGGTAGTCCGTTGTTGACCAGAGATCCAAGGGTATTGAATTTATCTCTAAGGTCGGTTGATGCATCAAATATTCCAGAAGAGTCTACAGACTGGTAGATTATGATTGGCAATGAATCTAGAAAATACCCAATTTGTTCCGGACGGTTTTTTACAGAGTTATCAAACTTCGTTAGTTCGCAGTTATTATTGAACCTCCATGTAATCTTAAGGCTTGAGGTGAAATGAATCTTTTCAAGATCTTTAAGTTCCTTGTTATCCGCTATCAAAGAGATAGATGATGGCTGTGTTGGGCCCATTTTCTTTACAATAGGCTCACCGGGAACGACTCCCGCTACACTAAGCTCTAAGCTTTTTAAGGCCTCGCCCTCTAAGAAGATGTGGATGTCCTTGTTATTATCAAGTGTTGTTAAAGTATACTCTATTGTAACTAAATCTTTGGTCTTTTTAAGTTTCCATTCGTCCAAGAGTTTTAGACTGTTTTTTAGTTTTCTTTTAAGAGAGAAAGTTTTGGAGTAGAGGTAGCCATTGTCTTTTGTTTTAGCAATTAGCTTACAGTATTGTAATCGATCTTGACCTTTGATTCGATGAAATATTGATGCTATCAATGCCGTGTTCAGTCTATTGAATGACTCTGTTTCTGAGTGCTCGTTACAAAAAAGTGTTAGTTTTCCTTGGGATTTCGGTAGGTCGGGTAGTCGAAGTCTTTCTATTTCCCGAGGACTTAAAATACTATGATTGTTTGAAAATAAGTTCTGACCAAGTTCGTTTTTAAAATCGAAGTCTTTGAAGTTGTGAAGATCTAAAATTGCGTAGTCGTAAGATTTTAAAATACTGGTCGATCCTTCTTGATTTTGAGAGATAAACTCAAAACTGCAATTTATTGGTTTGGAGCTGGTTCTTGGTTTTCTTAAAAATAAATTGGGAATAATGTCGCGAATTTTCAGGCGATTTTGATTTTTAAAATTAAAAGTCTCGATGAATTTTTCTTCTGTTTCATCAAAGCAGTTTGAGTTTACACTTATTGTGTAGTCTGATTGGTCGCTTAGACTTTTAAAATCGAAATGACTACTCAAAACCAGTTGTTTTTCTTTTAGATTTGCTGATTCACCTTTTTGGTGAATCACCCTTGGCGACTTTATAGTCCACTTATCTTTTATGAGTTGAGTTTCGTTACTCTTTTGCTTTGAGCATGAAATCGCTATTATTGCGACACACAAAATTAGAATTGATTTACTGATCATTTTAATACCCCCTATATGAATGACCCATTGATTATTGGCTTGGAAGCCTCACTGGGAGAGCCATTGCAAGGGGGAGGCCATTTAATAGTTTCTACCAATAGGTTGTGTGAACTTTTACAGAACCCATGAGTTTTACCAGGCAGCTCACTCGTTCATCAGAAGAAAGGCCTTCTTTTTCAATGACTTGTCTTTCTCTTTTTCCTGGGGGGCTGAGGTTTTCATGACCTTCCAAAACGATCACTACGCAATGAGCGCATATGCCATCTCCATTGCATGAGTTTGCTATTGGTCGTCCTGAATCTTGGATTGCGGACATTAAATTTCGTCCTGCTTTAACTTCAAAGCTAGAACCATCTTTAAACTTAAGCGTTGGCAATTCGGTACCTACTCGTTCAAATTCTTCTTGAGGGCTATTGGCTACTGTTTTACCGTACTTTTCATGGGAAAGAACACTGAATTATCTAACAGGTACGTAATCCTGGGTGGGCGCAGAGGACTAGGAAGATGTTTAAGCCTTGAGATAGGAGCTCGCGATCTCGGGTCTACTCAAATGGTGAGTTCTCGAAAGGAGTTCAGTCCCCAAGTGTCCAATGCCGAATCAATCACCGCAGATTTATCCAAGCGTGAGGATTGGCCTCGTCTATGGAGTCAGATTCAGGAGTTTGGAGCGTCCCATTTAGTTTTCTGCGCAGGTGGAGGCCCTTATGGAAAGTTTGGCGACAAAGATTTTAAGGACCATCTTTGGGCTCTTAATGTGAGCTTTGTTTCCGCAAGTTTTTTTCTTCACCAATTTTTAAGTTCTGACCTGAGACAGATGGTTGTTGTTGGGTCCCATATTGCCGAAGAAAAGGTGGATCCCATGGCTGCTAGTTACTGCGCGTCAAAGCATGCTCTATTGGGTTTGATTTCAAGTGTCCAAAATGAGTACCCGGAGCGGGATATTAGACTTTTTAGTCCGACTTATTTGGACACGGATATGCTTCCTTCTCACTCAGCCCCAAGGGAACAAGGTTTGGCTAGGTCCCCTGAGTCCGCTGCTAAAGATATGTTTCAATGGATGCTGGACCCAGAGGGAAACTGGCATTATAAGTGGAATCCTTAATTCGTATTCGGAGGATCGATGAGTCAGGAATCTCAAAAAGTCGAAAATGTGGTAATTATTGGATCTGGGCCAGCAGGTCTCACTTCTGCTATTTATGCTAGCCGAGCCAATTTGAATCCTTTGTGTATTGAGGGTGAAGAAGCTGGTGGTCAGCTTATGACTACGACTGATGTTGAAAATTACCCAGGCTTTCCTAAAGGAGTTCAAGGACCTGAGCTTATGCAGATAACCAGAGAACAGGCTGCTCGCTTTGGAACACGCTTTATCACCAAAAATGTTTCAAAGGTCGATTTTTCCTCTCGCCCTTTTAAGATTTGGGTCGGACAAGATCTTCACTTGGCTAAGACGATTATCGTTTCGACGGGTGCTAGTGCGAAATATTTGGGATTGGAAAATGAAAGGGAACTCATAGGGCGCGGAGTATCTGCTTGTGCGACTTGTGATGGAGCTTTTTTTAGAGATGTTGAAGTGGCTGTCGTGGGCGGTGGTGATACTGCCATGGAAGAAGCCATGTTCTTAACTCGTTTTGCATCAAAAGTTCACATCCTTCACAGACGTGACTCCTTTAGAGCGTCGAAAATCATGGCTGACCGTGCCATAAACCATCCAAAGATTGAGGTACACTGGAACACAGTTGTTGATGCTGTAAATGGTGAGAATCAATTGGAAAGTCTTAGACTAAGAAACACGATAACGAATGAGACTATGGACAAGAAGTTTGATGGACTATTTGTTGCCATAGGCCATAAGCCAAATACGGATGTGTTTAAAGGTCTTCTAGATATGGATGACGTCGGTTATCTTATTACTAAGCCAAAAACGACTTATACTTCCGTCGAGGGAGTCTTCGCAGCGGGCGATGTTGCTGATAGTGTTTATAGACAAGCTATTACAGCAGCAGGTACCGGTTGTATGGCTGCAATTGATGCTGAACGCTGGTTGGAGTCCCAAGAGCATTGATGCTATAGTTAAATTTTGAGGGGATAGGATGTCTAAAGGAAATATAAACACCAAGGACTTGGTAAAGAAGATCGAAAAGATCACTAAAGATCGAATCACCAAAGAAGGTGTTGTTGATCTTGAAGAATTTAGACAACTCCGCCAACAAACTTCTGCACGTACTCTCTTAATCATCGAAGACGATGAGACCATGAGGAATGCCTTAAGAAGAATCTTTGAATCCGATGGATACAAGGTAAAGACTGCGGCAGATGGAACTCAGTTGCAGGATGTTCTTGATGATAGCCCCATCGATTTAATTATTTTGGATATTGGATTACCTTGGATCAATGGTTTTGAATTAGCCAAGCTTCTTAAAGAGCATAATGACCTCAAGCAGATCCCTTTAATTTTCGTATCAGGTAAAACAAGTGATCTTGATGTGAAACGTGGATTTGACGTTGGAGCAGACGACTATATCAAAAAACCATTTGATGTGGATCAAATTAAGAAAACCGTCCAAACTCTTCTCAAATTGAACTCCGACGAGTCTTAATTCGCTTATCAATGAAACATAATAGTTTTAATTTTTGATTAATGATTTCATTAGTGATTTCGTGATCTTAAGTCTTGAATGTTGGACTCCGAAAAGTACTTATGTCCAGCACCGGTCAACCAGATTTTTTCGAGTTTTTTAATGAGTCCGATGAACTCTATTTTATCGGGCCAAAGGTTGTAAGTGATCCTTCACAACCTTTTAAAAACTTCACCTTCAATAAAAAGTTTTTAGAGAGTCTAGGGTACTCCTTGGATGAGTTTAGGAATCTAAAGCTTAAGGAGTTGTTTCCTGAAGAGGACATTCCAATTTTCAATGAGAGTATGATCGCCGTCGAGCAAGGACATTCTGTAAAAGGATTACCTCATAGAGTTTTCAAAAAAGATGGATCATTTTTACATGTTGTAGTTTCGTTATCATCCCATGGGGATCAGCTCTTTGGACGTTGTCGAGATTTAACTGAAGAAGAAATGAACCAAACAGAGTTTATGAGTAAAGATGGTTTGGGTGAGTTAAGGGGGCTTGGTTATTGGCAAGTCACGGATCTAGATTCACAAAAGATGTATATCTCTCCAAAAGCAAGAGAGGTCCTAAAGTTAGCAATGAATCTGAATTACTCCGTTAATGAGTTTTTAGGTGTTTTTTCTAAAGAAGACCGAGAAGAGTTTGGAGCTATTTTGGATAGAGCGAGTAAGGGAAATTTTGATACTAATGTTGTATTCAAATTGCCAGATTCATTAGCTGATGAAACTCCAAATTCTGTTTTCATTAGGGTAGACTTCAAATCTCGAAAAAATGGTCTGAGTGGTGGTCAGGTTATTTATGGAACCGTTGAAGATATCAGTCATCAATACACGAATGAATTATTATTTAGAGCCTTACTTGAACATTTACCAATGTCTGTGATTTGTAAATCATATAAAAATGACCCCAACGGAGAATTTGTTTTTGCTAATAAGAAGTATTTAGAAATGACGGGTAAAAATGCTTCTGAAGTTATTGGCAAATCTCAGGTAGAGGTTAGTGGAAATGCTCTTTTGGCGCAAAACTTTATTAATAATGATCGCGACGTACTAAATTCTAATGAGGATTTTCATGAGTTTAATGAGATCCTTTCTAAAGGTGGAAGCGTTAGTCATTTGCGAACGTGGAAGATAAAAATAGATGAATATACAATTTTAGGAATGAGTTTAGATGAGTCTTCTACAATCAAAATGGAAAAAGAAGTAGAGGTTGAAAGAGCTCGAAGTCTAGAAGCTGCAAGATTAGCATCGCTAGGTGAAATGGCTGGTGGTGTGGCTCATGAAATTAATAATCCTTTATCGATTCTTAAGTTCGCGATACATGGAATGAGAAAGACCTTAGAAAGAGTGCAGTCGGGTGAGGAGCTCTCGACTGTAGTTGATAAGCTCACACCTTACTTGGATAAATCTGATAATACGATCGATAGAATTACTAAAATTATTCATGGCTTAAGAACCTTTGCCAGAGAAGGTAAGGCCGATCCCATCGAAGAAATTGATTTGAATGGCCTAATTGAGGACACCATGGAGTTTTCAAAAATGAAACTCAAATCTCTTGGGATCGAATTTAAATTGGATATTCCAGATAATTTCATGGTTCATGCAAGGGCTGTTCAGTTATCACAAGTACTTTTAAATTTGATTAACAATGCGAAAGACGCCATCGAGGATCTTGAATCGCCATGGATTCAAGTGTTGGCGGTAGAGGTTCAAGGTCGAAAAATTATTCGTGTCACTGATTCGGGTGACGGTATTCCTGACTCCGTTATGAAGAAAATATTTGATCCGTTCTACACTACAAAGGGACCGCAAAAGGGTACAGGCTTAGGGTTAAGTATTTCGCGCGGCCTCATTCAGGAGATGGGCGGCAAGTTTTATTATGACGATAATAAAGAGAATACGTCCTTTGTGATTTCACTTCCAGCAGATCCAAGTGATATTGAAGATGATTCCCAGAAGAAATCATCTGCTCAGTCAGCTTAATAAATCAATTCTATTGCTTACGCTCTGCCAAGCTAGCTAATTCCTTCGGAATTCCCTTTGGAATAGCATCAAGAAGCTTCTTAGTATAATCCTCTTGTGGATTCTCGTAAATAGAGCGAGAGTCGGCGAGCTCAACAATCTTACCACCATTCATCACTGCTAACTCATCAGATATAAACTTAACAACGGCTAAATCGTGAGAGATGAAAACGTAAGTAAGATTAAACTCGTCTTGAAGATCGAGAAGAAGGTTAAGAACTTGTGCTTGAACAGATACATCTAGTGCTGAAACAGATTCGTCACAAATGATGAATTCAGGTTTTACAGCTAGAGATCTTGCGATACAAATACGCTGTCTCTGTCCACCAGAGAACTCGTGTGGATACCTGTTGAGGTGACTTGGTTCGAGGCCCACTCGTTTCATTAAGTCAGCGGCCATTTCAAGTCGTTCACCTTTTGTAGATCCTAGATTGTGAATCACCATTGGCTCCATGATCGAAGAGCCCACAGTCATTCTTGGGTTCAATGAGGCATACGGATCTTGGAAGATGATCTGCATTCTCTTACGCATTTCACGCATTTCCGATTTATCGATGTTGGTAATATCTTTTCCATCGTAAATGATCTGACCGTCAGTAGGTTCAATGAGGCGTAGGATCGTTCGGCCCAAGGTTGTTTTACCACAACCAGATTCACCAACGAGACCCAGTGTTCGACCTTTGTACACGTTTACAGAAACACCATCCACAGCTTTTACATGGTCTTTAACGGTTCCAAATAGACCGCCACGAATAGGGAAATGTTTTTTAACGTCTTTAACTTCAACCAGTGGTTGGTTGCTTGATTCTAGTGGTCTGATGATTCGATCTTTAACATTTGAATCATCGAAAACTTTTTCTTTTCCGTCTTCGTCCATAAAATCTGAAACCATTGGAAGACGTTGTGGAATTCCCTCTAAAGGTGGTCGACATGCCATTAATCCCTTAGTGTAAGGGTGGTCCGCTTTTTTGAAAATGTGAGCAGAAGTTCCACGCTCGACAATATCTCCTCTGTACATGACGATCACGTCATCTGCGATATCACCAATGAGTGCAAGGTCATGGGTAATGAAAAGCATGGACATATTGTATTGCTCTTGAAGGTCCGCGAGGAGCTCAAGAATTTGTTTTTGAATTGTAACATCGAGTGCTGTTGTCGGCTCATCGGCAATGAGTAGTTTCGGTTCACATGCAATAGCCATGGCGATCATAACTCTTTGTCTTTGACCACCTGACATTTCATGTGGGTAAGACTTGATTCTTTGACTTGGGTTAGGAATTCCAACTTTGTCTAAAAGATCGAGAGTTTTTTCGTCAGCTTCTTTTTTGTTTAAGTTTTGGTGCAAGCGAAGAGTTTCACCAATTTGGTCTCCCACAGTAAAAACGGGGTTAAGACTCGTCATTGGTTCTTGGAAAATCATGGATATATCGTTACCACGTATTCCACGCATTTCTGATTCTGAAAACTTAAGAAGGTCTTTACCTTCGAATAAGATTTCACCCTCTGGAATATGTCCTGGAGGTTGTGGGATCAATCCCATCATTGCCAGGGAAGAAACACTTTTTCCTGAACCGGATTCACCAACTAGGCCTACGGTTTTTCCTCGAGGGATATCGTAGGTAGCGCCCTTTACTGCTTGGACGATCCCTTCGTCGGTTCTAAACTCTACACACAAATTTTTGACTTGAACTATTGCATCACTCATACCATCTAGACTTCTATAAAAGCTCCACAAAATTCTCAATCAATTTTGAATGTGCGAAGCGTTAAATTCCCAGAATCCGTTAGTTTTTTTGCAACGACACAAAATTTCGGGGGCCCTGGAAGGCCTATTGGGAAGGGTGTGATTTGGGGGCCATATTTGGGGCCCCCTGGGCGACTAAGAATTATTGATGGTTGAGGTCAGATTTCCATTTTGGATGGGCAAAATGGAGTCTCGAATCACAGGTCGCAGACACAATAGATTCAGTGACTTCAATTGTTCCAACTCGTTGGAATTGAACATTTCCATCAGCATCTTTGGTGGAACCAGCATGAACTTCAAGCAGTAGAAGCCCATTGTGATTTTCCATTCGAAGTTCGTCTCTGAAATCCTCTTCGTCGGCATTCTGGTTTGGAGCCGCTTTTACCATCATCCACTGAGGAGTTACTGCCGCTTCGGGATTAGATTCACCCAACTCGGAGATTTCGTAGGTCTGTCTTATGTTTGGATTGCTATCAACTTGTCCAAAAGTCACAGCTAACTTTATTGCGTAGGCGATCTTAGAAAGTACAGCCCAAGTTTGGGATACCTTTGGCTCATTAGTCATTTCAACTGACGTCCAATTGTCTGCTTTCGTTCCACCTAAATCATCGACTAAGAAGAAGTGTCCTGGCTTCGAAGTTTGATCAGGATTCATTGTAGGAAATACCTTTCCGGCCAATGCCATTCCTCGATACTCTCCACGCTTAGTGCCGTTCATAGCAGTAGAAGCCCGTCCGATAAAAAGGCCAGATTGACCCTGTTTAAAGTAGCCGGTGTAGGGACTTTCTTCTGTCATTTTCCAAACACCACTTAGGCAAATTCCATTTGGATGGGCGAGCTTTACAGTGGGTTCCATTATATCCATACGTTCGTTAATCGTACGAGTCGCGTTCTTCTTAATTTTACTTTGAAATTTTTCAAAGAGAGACCAGTAGTTTACTTTGATTTGTGGAAGATCATACTCATCACTTGTGACTTCAGACCAAACATCATTGAAAGTGCTACCCTGATACTCTGAATCGGCAGCCCATAAATTCGTAGTTACAGCTAACAAACAAATTACAATCATATACTTCATAACAACTTCCTCATTCTTGTAAGCACTCTTGCTTTATGGGCCTACCTTAAAAAAGAATCGAATGTTAGTTTTGATCATTTGTGCGAAATTGATGTGAAAAGACTTCAGCACCTAGGACGTTATTGGCAGGTAGTACTCAGAGACTGAGCTTTGGTCATGTATACGGTACCTTTGGTCAAATATTTCGAAATCGTCCCCAGAAATATCCCTTAAGAATGAAGAGTTTGGAAGCCAGGTCCCATATATGTAGTTTACAGCAAAGGCTGTTTCTTTCCAGGCACCAACCTTTGTAAATTGTGCAAAGGTGCGTTTTGGAAGCTCATAGGTGATCATTCCCTCTGGAATGTCTGTAAATTTTTCGACTTCTACGGCCGCTAGATATTTGAGATTCTCATCTTCTATACTGAATGTACTCGTGAGTGCGACCCCAAAATACTTATCTGAGGATCTATTTAAAATCTCTGGAGCACGCTTTAGAAAGTCTTCCCAGAATGGAATTAAGACTTTGTGGTAATTGCTATCGGGGTCGAGATGGTTTTTAATTTCCGTTTCGAGCCCAACAAGTTTAAAAGGTCCGAGCTCTTCAATAATTGGTTCTTTTTCGATTCCCTCCGATAAATGTTTTACCATTTCAGGGGTCAGCTGTATTCGTTTTTGAGTTTTAATCTTGTAAGGGTCTGAGCGATATTGCCCTGGCGTGAGATCAAACATCTTTTTAAAAGCTCTCGAAAAGGCTTCTTGAGAACCAAACTGTAGATCTACAGCGATATCGATGATTCTCTCGGTTGGGTCTTTGAGCCGATCGACGGCTAAAGTTAAACGGCGACGTCTTATATATTCACCAACTGAATGGTTTGTAACAGCTCTAAAAAGTCTTTGGAATTCCCACCTGGACAATCCTGATTGATCAGCGATATCCGCAACAACCAATTCATCACTGATATTTTCTTCGATAAATTTAATAACCTGATTGACTCGGTCGATGTGATCCATGAGTCAATCAGATAGAAAAACTTAATTGATGTCTATTATTTATTTTTGAGTTTTGGATCTAGGGCGTCTCTAAGGGCGTCGTTAAATAAATTAACCGCCAAAACTAGACCAAACATAAAGACTGTTGCAGCTCCGAGGTTCCACCAGAATCCACGTTGTAGTTCCTGTTTTGCTTCGTTAATCATAATTCCCCATGAAGGAACACCAGCTTCAACACCGAGTCCAAGGAAACTTAAGATCACTTCGATTTTAATTGCTGATACGAATATTAATCCAAACTGAATTAATCCTAAGTGCATAACATTAGGAATAATGTGAAGGAAGATTCTTCTCGAGTGGCTTGCGCCTAGGGATCTAGCGGACTCCACATATTCCTTTTGTTTTTGCTTTAAAAATTCGGCACGAACAAGACGACACAAAGTTACCCAGCTCGTCAGTCCTAAAGCAATAAACAGATTCGAAAGACCCTGTCCAAGGGCAAACTGGAAAGAAGCCATCAAAAGAATATAAGGAATTGAATCAAGAGTGGTGTAAACCCAAGTAATGCTATCATCGACCCAGCCGCCAAAGTAACCTGCTAGAGCTCCCATGGTAACTCCAATAAACAGAGCAATGATAGCGGCAAAGAAACCCACAGTAACGGCAATAACACTTCCGTGAATGGCCCTTTGTAAAACGCTGCGTCCAAAAATATCGGTACCAAACAAATACTCAGCACTCGGAGCAAGCCATTTTTTATCGGTGTCGGTGAGGTTGTAGTCAGCGGCAATAAGTCCTGCGCCAGCAAGAAGAGCCATCACCACGTAAAACACGATGACAAAAAAAGCAGCTACGGCAACTTTGTTTTTTAAGATGCGATTTCTCGCATCCTTCCAAAGTGAATTAGCACTCTTTTTAGTTGGGATTTCAATTCCGTCGGCAGTAGTAACAGGTGTAGACATTAGCTTAACCTCACTCTCGGGTTAACCAAGGCATACAATAGATCGGCTAACAAATTAAAAGTCATATAAAGGAGAGTACCTATAACCACCATGGCTCTAATAACTGGGAAGTCAGAATTATTGATGGCTTGATAAAGCATTCCGCCAAGACCCGGTATTCCAAAGAATGCCTCTAGAAGCAAACTTCCAGTAATTAGGAAAGGCATTTGAACAACGACAATAGTAATAATTGGAATCAAAGCGTTTTTCAGAACATGTTTGAAAAGCACAACACCTTCGGCAAGACCCTTGGCTCTTGCAGTTCTAACGTAGTCTTGGAAGTACTCATCTAGAATCGCAGTTCGGTAAACGAGAAGATTTGGTCCTAGTGAAAGAACAATCCATATTAACCACGGAAGTTGAACGTATTCCCAGCGACCGGTCCATGATGAATCCCAACCCGAAATCGGAAAGACTCCGAGTTGATACCCAAAAAAGTTCTGGAAGACCATGATGTAAACAAGAGAACTAATACTCATAAGTGCGAGAGCGGCAACTGTCGCCATTTTGTCAACCCAAGTTCCTCTAAAAAAGGCCGTACCGAGAGCGAGACAGATCGAAAGTAGCACAGCTAAAACAAAAGCCGGAACGGTCAATGTCAAGGATGGTCCCAGTCCCTGCATGATTGTTTCACTCACATTTTGTTGAGATGACCAAGATCTTCCAAAATCAAATGTGAAAATTTGTTTCACCGATTGAAGATACTGAATGTGCATGGGTTGATCGGTTCCAAGCTCGGCTCGAATTTGCGCAAGTCTTTCTGGAGATGCACTTTTTCCAGCGAGAAGAACAGCTGGGTCATCGATGACGACGTTGAATAAGAGAAATGTAATAATCGTTACTCCAAACAATATGGGTACCATTTGAAATAAGCGTCTTAAGGTATAGGCAAAAATGGCTCTTCTCCTGAGTCTTTTAGGTCAACAACTTGTAATAAACTTGGGGAGCCGAAGAGCTCCCCACTGATCGGAAAACTAAAGAGTTTTCTTTTGTTCAGCACGTTGCTTTGGATCTACACGTAGATACTTAAAGAAGTCGTGATTGGTGCTGTGACGTTTGTAGTTCTTAAGCCAACCGTGATAGATGCGAGGAATTTCTCTATGGATATTGAAAATCCATGGAGATTCTTCAGCGACAATCTTAGCCATCTTTTTGTACATTTCTGTACGAGCAGGACTTGGTGGAGTCTTTAATGCTTTTTCGTAAAGCTTATCAAACTCAGCATTTGCAAATAGCGACTCATTTGGTCCTGGAGGATGATTTTTACCGTAGAAAAGCTGTAAGAAATTTTGAGCATCCGGATAGTCAGCAGACCATGCGATACCCCAAAGTTCAGTTTGCTTTGTTTTAATTTTTTGTTGGAATTGAGGCCAAGTGTTTGATCTCACATTGATCTTAACGCCAATCTTTTTCATGGAGTTTAGTAAGTACTCACCCATTTGACGAGACGTCGTAGAGCTAAGCGTATCGTAAGTAATTGCTGGTAAGCCTTTACCTTCTGGGTATCCAGCCTCTGCTAAAAGTTTTTTAGCTTTTTCAAGGTTGAATGCCTGCATTGGATTTTTCTTAGCAGGGTCATAACCGTCGATGTCTGGTGGGATCGGACCTTGTGCAAGAAGACCTAGGTTGTTGTAGAAAATATCGAGTGACGTCTTTGTGTCGTAGGCAAGAGACATGGCCTGACGAACTTTCTTGTTCTTCAGAATTGGATGTTGGTTGTTGAAGGCAATGTAAGTGATATCCGGCTCTTTTGTGAACTGAATCTGGATGCCTTTTTTCTGCATATCTGGAGTAAGATCACGCCCAGCCATTGCAGAATTAAAGTTGTCTTTTGGAATATTTAGGAAATCAAAGTTTCCTTTCATAAAGTTTAACCAACGTGGCTGATCTTCAGTAAGCTCAGTGAAAACAAGTTTCTTAGCAATAGGTAGCTTTTTACCAGCGTCAGCTAAATAACCTTTTTCTTCATCACCAGCTTCGCCTTCAGTAGGATATGTTTCTTCTCTGAAAGTTGGGTTGGCTTCGAGTTCAATCTTTTGGTTTCTGACCCAGTTTTTGAATTTAAATGGGCCGGTTCCTACAGGGTGGTTCAAAAATTCTTTTCCATACTTTTCAACGACTTCTTTAGCTACAACAGAAGCAAAGCCCATAGCTAGTACGTAATGAAGTTGGTAGTAAGGTTCATTGAGTTTAATCACTAGAGTGTGAGAGTCGGTGGCTTGAAGACCTTCGATTGGAGTCGAATAATCAGCATTTCCTTCTCCAACAGCTTTAGCCCATTCGTTAAGACCTTTGATTTTACCGTCAAAAATCCAAAAACCAGTTGAACGGTTGGCAGGATCGGCAAGTCGTCTCCAGCTATAGATAAAGTCTTCAGCTACGAGTTCGCGACCTTTTCCATCTTTAAATGCTGGGTCGTCGTGGAAAAGAATTCCTTTTTTAATTTTAAAAGTATGAGTTAGGCCATCTTTAGTTACTTTAGGCATTCCATCCGCAAGTTGTGGCTCAAGTTGAAGTGGGCGTTTGAGGTAGTGGTAACCCATTAGACCTTCATAAATTTGGCGAACAACCATATGGCTGTAAAGATCGTTGGTCTGAATTGGATCAAGGCCTTTAACATTGGCTACAAGAACCGCGTTGATGGTGTCGTCAGTTGGATCCGTTTTTTTAGTACATTGGATGCTCACAGCAACTACAACAAGTAGCGTTAGGATTTGCGTTAAGTGCTTAAAATATCTTTTCATTTGTCGTCCCTCGTAAGGAGAATGTTGAACCTAAAAAATACCCAGACGCCTTGATAGGCAAGACTTTGGAAAATGTCAAAGTCGGGTCTTTAATTAGACTCTTTTAGAGGGTGCATCAAAAACGGGCAATTAACTCATAAGTCTATGAAATTAGGAATTTTTATTAAGGACTTCGATATGTTTTGGAAGTTCTGCAAAACTAGAAACAAATGTTTCCGCACCTTTGGACTTTAAAGTCTCTACCGGTCCGTAGCCGTAATCAACTGCAATAAGATGAGTTCCTGCTGCCTTTGCAGCAAGAACATCAGGAACTCCATCGCCGATCATGATGGCTTCGTGGGCTTCAACTCCGGCTTTCTCCAGGGTTTTCAGTAGAGGCATCGGATGAGGCTTTTTCTCCTCAAAAGTATCTGCACCTACGATATCCACCCATGGAAGCTTTCCGATGGGTAGGTAGCTAAGAGTTAGGCGTGCGTAGTCCTCATTTTTATTGGTGACGATGGCAATTTTGAGTTCTGTTTTTTCAAGATAAGGAAAAACGTGCGAGTATTCTGGGGTTTCAGCCAGATACTTATCCTTGTAGATCTTGCGATAGGCTGTGACTAAATTTTCTACCTGATCTGGATTGTCTTTAAGGCTTGGATCGAGCTCTATTAAAAAGTGTCTTAATCCATAACCAATGGCTGAAACAATCCTTTCAGAACTAATTTCTGGATAGTTAAACTCTCGAAACATATCTTGGGCCGCTTTGACTATGCCAGGGGCTGAGTCAATTAATGTTCCATCTAGGTCGCAAATAAGAAGTTTGATCATCCACTAGAGAGTAAATAACATAATGGGTATTAGCAAAGGGAAAAGCCATGCGTCCATTGTCCGAACAAGAAAAGTATCTCAAGTCTAAGGTGAGCCATACTCCACGAGTCGTTCATGAAATTGAGCAGCAACTTTTGAATGACAACAAATGGGGCATAAACGTTAGTCCTGCTGAAGGAGCCTTCCTTCGCTTTTTAGTCGAAGCCATGAGTTGCAAAAGTGTTATGGAAATAGGAACTCAATATGGTTACTCCACACACTGGATGTTGGATGCAAATGTTGATGGTCTTGAGATTGTCACGCTGGAAAAAGAGGTACAGCATTTTGAAATTGCCAATAAGTTCTTTGCCAAGGTTATGGGTGATGGAAAGGCTGACTCAGGTCACTTTGCTTATGAGAATGAAGGTAAAAAGTTATCGAGCTATTGTGGTGATGCTAATGAGCTACTTGCTCAGCATAAGGATCCTTTTGATATGGTTTTTATCGATGCCAACAAAGGCGGATATTTAACATATCTCGATTGGTGTTTAGATAATTTAAATTCAGGTGGCTGGGTGATTGCGGATAATACTTTTTTATTCGGAAGTGTCTGGTTAGATGAGCCTGGAGATCTAGCGCCTAAAAACCCTTGGAAGAAAATGAAAGAGTTTAACGAGCGACTTAGTAATTCAAAAGCTTTTAGAAGCTTTATGCTTCCTACGCCAGAAGGTTTATCAATTGCTCAAAAAATTTGAAGGTAAAAATGAAAGTTAGATATCGAGTAAGCCTAGCACTCTTTTTTGTTTTTTTGTTTGTCTTTACGGTGATCGCCGGTGGGAGTTATTTAGTTTGTCATTATCACTACTTTCCTATGATCAAAGAAGTTCACTATAAGTTTGAAAAACACAAAGACGCTTTTTTAGCTGATATAAAGTACTTAGAAGAAAACCCTTTGTTTAAAGTCTCTCCTAGAGAAAATAATTTCGAATTTTTTTACTTAGATTATTGGGGCGCACTCACTTCGAATAATTTTATGGGACGACCGGGTTTAACTAAAGAATATGAGCAATACGAAGAGTTATATCTTCCTGATTTTAGGAAAGAAGATTGGATTGATATAATGATGAAGGACAAAGGGTTGATGGCGCTCGACGTTTCCTGGATGGAAAAAATTCTAGAGTATGATCATTGGGACTTTTTTGTTTCTAAAGCCCTTTTTCAAAAAATCAAAGATACCGCTGATAAAAACAATATTAAAAAGATTGGTGTCTGGTCTCAGTTGCCGATTCCAGATTTTAGCAGGATTCAGTTCGCAGCGACTGTGTTTTTGCTTCAATCTAAAAAGAAAGGTGAATTGAATCAGGGTCTTAAAGTTCTCAATCATCTGTCTTTTCTTTTTGCCAATTCTCATAGTTTGGTGGCAGGTATGATGGCTGTTTCGAATATGAAACTCCTAAATTTGTATGTTGAGCGATTTAAGGGGCCACAGGAGTATTTGATACCAGCAAAAAGTATCAGTGCATTTAAGCGATCCTCTTGGGGTTGGGCAGGAGTTTTACGGCGTTATGATTTTGAGGAGATGCCGGAAGAGTTTTCGAAATATATCAAGCCAGGTTCGAATGCTTGCTATGGAGTTATGGAAGGAAATATTGGGGCACTGATGTTCAGCGATTACCTAAGTGGCTCATTTCCGTTTGAGTACGGCTTTCCTGAAATTATGGCGTTGGAAAAAGAGCGACGAAAGAAGTGGTTTGAGGTTTGCGGTCTCCAGGTTTTTAATAGTTGGCTGCGGACTACTGGCTGGGGGCAGAACCCTTGGGTAAACCGGGATTTTTCTGAAGTAGAATTTGGCGAGAGTGCAAATAGCCTTCCTTTTAGTTTCAATTATAGTCGACTTCCCTATATTCGACCGATCTTAGGATTAATCATGTTAACTATTGCTACGCCCGATTTCATGCGTCTCTATGACGAAGAAAATTAGCGGTACGGATCGTTCTTGGAAGATTTTCATCTAA
This sequence comes from uncultured Pseudobdellovibrionaceae bacterium, assembly GCA_964523195.1. Lineage (GTDB taxonomy): Bacteria > Bdellovibrionota > Bdellovibrionia > Bdellovibrionales > JAGQZY01 > JAUHWN01. The sequence goes on along the minus strand of CAZFYV010000005.1, from coordinate 4,240 downwards.
CGCAATTTGTAGATTGTGCCTGTTATTAAGATTCCGTTTACAAGCCCATAGGGGTATGGGAAGACGACTTATCTGAAAATCTCAGCCCCGGGGGAATCGTGCGCTTAGTACTGAGTCTTTGTTTATTATTTTTTGCACTATCATTTTCTTTTATCGATGAGGCTTCTGCAAACTGCGGATCTTGTAGTGCTAGAACTTGTTCTGTAGATCGCGGATCACAAAAGGCATTCGATCAGGCAAAAGTTGATTTGCAAAAAGCATTTTACCCGGGCCGTTTGATTCAGCTCCTATATCGTATGAGTCCAAGGTGTACCTCATGTTTAGAGTCCATGGATAAAACGGTTAAGATAATGTTCATTCAAAATGGCACGAAGACGACACGTCAGTGGTCGCCACCACTTGAAAGGCGTTTGAGACGCGCCTTGAAAGCCGGAACCATAGAAGCCTTTTATATTATGGTGAATAATGGACACAAGTGCACCTGTTGCGATTCTGGTAACTATAAGGACCTAGATGACTACGATGAGGATCTTGGAATTAATCGTAGTGGCCCAGTAATAATTTTTGAAAACCCTCGTCAAGTTGGTCTCAATCCAAATGATTTTGGAGACAGTTCAAGTAATCACTATTCACCAGCACCACAATCAAATCCTCCAGCTAGAGTCGTAGATCGCCCCACTGCCCCACGCGTAATCCACGCTATGTGTACAAAATGTCAAATTCATGCTGATGGATACAACGGAGCTCTTTATCAAGAGTACGGTTATGAAGAACAGTTTTATTATGCTCACCGAGAAACTAATGTGGCTGCCAATGTTTTGGTTGGTCTCCATAATGAAAAAAGAGACATTTATAACGATGCAAGTTTGAGTGAGACTCAGTTTTTTCAAACGGTTAGCGAATTAGATGGAAGGATCAAAGAATGGGAAGAGCGTTTTAGTTCGTCTTCATCACTTTTAGAGAATATTCGAGGTGAGTTGCGAGGTTTAGGCCAAGAGGTTCCTCAGAAGCGCAGAGCCCTTGATCAGTGTGAAGCATCGCCTGCTTGTAAGGATACGGGTCCAATTGTTAAAGATCCTCGCCCGGCTGAGAGAATTGCCTGTAACGAAGCCACTCCGCGTACGGCACCTTTTATTTTTGATGATCTCGATAGGATCGATTTTTTCTTCGATCGTGCAGCTCCAAAGCTTCTTTCTTGTAATAACGATTTTCAATGCGCCAAGATGAACTGCGAAGATGTTTCACCGATTAAAGATCTTGCTGTTGAAACTCAACAAAGGCTCTCCGAAGCGATCAGTTGGGCAAAGCTTTATAAAGAAAGCTCTTTTAAACATTATAAAACCCTAACTGAGCTTTCGATTCAGTCACAAACTAATAAAAGCGATACAGAATTTGTTCTAGCGGTTCAAACTTACTTTCATGATTTAAGTTCGAACATTATGTTTTTTGCTGACCTTATGCGATTCGTGCAGGATATGGCAAAAAGGCCGACGTCACCAAACGAAGCTGTTAATCGAACTCGTCGTCAAGAGATATTAAAAAAGCTGAATGAAGCCGATGCTATTTACGAAATGATTTCTACGTCAGCTCAGTTTTTAAATACAAATACAAAAGATGTACAGTTTCCGACTGTAGAGGGCGAGGGTGTTCCGGGATTAAGAGTTTTCAATAATCATATCGTCTCTTTGGTTTTTTGCTTAAAAAGCACGGCAAGCGAGTTAAAAGATCTTATTTTAAATGTTCGCTCAAAAGATCCAAATTGGAAGACAAATGTTCTTGGTTTTGTAGTTAAGGGTTTGCAGTGTGTATCTATTGTCCAGGCAATGGAGAGGCAGAAATATATTGATCAAGTTGAAAAAGATATCCTGGCGGAGAATATCGCTTTAGAAAACTCCTTTAATCATCACAATTGTGTTGTGGCTAGGCATAACCGAATGGAAGATGTTTTGGAAAAAGCCAATCAACATCTACCAGCGATGAAGTCTTGTATGGATGGTGCTTGTGGTGGAAGTAAAGTCCCTGATGCTGTACAACTGACTTCGGAACAAAAAAGTTATGGACGAGCACTCAAGATATTTGAACCAATCATTAATGAGTTAAGTCAAAAGTTTGTTGGACAGGCGCAGAATTTAGTATTCTCTGAAAGCCCGGATCCAATTATCGATTTAGAGAAATTGAGCTACCTTCCTAATGAAAGTTTGATGCCTGGATTCGAGATTCCATGGTGTGATGCTAAACAGGCTTGGATCGGAATTGTTGATTCTAGTGAGCCCCATGGACCACGTTCGGTTGAAGATCAGGGCTTAAAGGCTCAGTTGCCATTACGAGGAAAGTGGAACGGTCTACTTGATTTACGTGCTCCCAATCTTGAGGGTGATTATGATTTACGAATTTATTCCTCAGGAATAAATGGAAGAGAGATTGTTTCGAAGTCATTTAAGACGTCTTCACATCTTGGATCTCTTGAAACCAGTCAAAATTTTACCCGTCTTTATAAGCGCGAGCTTGCTAGTGAATTTGTAGCGCCTGAGTTTGAGCAGTCTGAAATAAAACCTGGTCATGGGCGAGTTTTGCTCACGTCTTTGGATGCGGCTCAAAAGGTTAAGCCAAACTATGTTTACATAAATAAAAATGGCCAGCGGGTTTATGGTGGTTGGGGAACTTCGATCGATCTGCCGCCTGGCGAATATGAAATGATTTTTACTAAGTATATTCCGCAAGTGGTAATTCTATTTAACTTAAGAGCAGGCCAAGTTTTACCTATTACTGCGGGTGGAGATGGTCGATTAAAACTAATTGCTCAAGACGCTTTAGGTATATTTAAAAATTCATATAAGTATATTCGAAGGTCATCTAATCAAGAAATGATCCATGGAGGTTGGGATACTGAAGTGGATCTGGAGCCTGGGACCTATGATATAGAGTTTACCAGTTATACACCACCAATTGTACATCGTGGTGTGGTTATTGAAGAGAGAAAGCTTTCTACGCTAATGGCCTCAGGCTATGGACGACTGAAAATGAATCCTAAAGATGCACTTGGAGAAGATAAGCAGAGCTATGTTTATATTAACAACAGTGCGACCGGACAAAGAATCTATGGTGGCTGGGATATGCAAGTGGATTTACCACCAGGTACATATGATCTTGAGTTTACGTCCTACAGTCCACATTACGAAGTAAAGGGTGTAAGGGTTGATAAGGGACTCATTTCTACAACTTCAGCAGGTGCTGGTTACGGTCGGGTAGACTTTAGATTAACTGATGCGGCGGAAAAAACTTTTCAAAGTTATGTTTATGCTAAAAGAGTGAGTGATAAAAAAGTTGTCTATAGTGGTTGGGACACAACCATCGATTTACCTAAAGGTGAGTATATTTTTGAGTTTACTAGTTATACTCCAGACATAAGCGTGCAGGCTGAAGTCTATGCAGGTCGCAAGCGATCTGTTTTTGCTGGAGGTTATGGTCGACTAGTTTTGAACAAATCCACAGATATTCATGTTCACTTTGAAGATATGAATGGAAATCAAGTTCACTCGGGTTGGGAAAACCAGGTGGATCTACCTCCAGGAACTTATAAGCTGGTTTATAGAGTAAACTCTCGTGAGTTTGAAAAAATCGTGCGTATTCAAAGGCACCGCCAAACCACTGTTTCTTTGTAGTTTTCTCAAGCGAAGATCCCTTGCGGTCTTCGCTTTGTTAAAGACTATCTGGTCTAGAAAAGTGTATCATCTTGAAACTATGGCCAATAGGGCATTCTAAGTAATGACGAGTGTTTTCAGGACTTTAAGATATCAAGAAAGGTTAACATAATATTGATATCAATGGACTGATTTCAGGGGGATACTAGAGACGTGATGAATGTAGAACGTCGGTACCTAAAATCACTTGTTTTCTTGTTTGCGCTTTTGTTTCTAGCGAGCGTGAATTTTGGTTGTGCTAAACAACCCACCGATGATCTTGAAGATATCCCCCAAGAAATTCCAATTCCAACACCAACACCGACACCGACTCCTACTCCAACGCCAACACCGACTCCTACACCAACGCCAACACCGACTCCGGCACCACTTGATTTTGCAATACAAGGAGTTGAGGGTGGAACTGATAATGTGGCTGATGCGTTTTTGAGTGATGGACTCGTTCCACAGATTCGATGGCAGGATACCGAAAACGAAACTGGATATGTTTTAACGATTCTCGACGAATTTGATGCCGTTGTTTGTGGGCCTCAGAACTT
>CAZFYV010000004.1:0-29927 GCA_964523195.1 uncultured Pseudobdellovibrionaceae bacterium | reverse complement strand
CAAAATCGAAGGGTCGTTCTTAAAGTCTTAGACAAACACCCCATGTAAAAAAAAAGCCCCACAGGGGAATTTGTGGGGCGAGGAGAGAATGAGATACACTATCCTTGGTGTATCTTAATGGCCTCGATGGCCTGAAGGGCTTGCCTTTCGGCACGGTCAAATTCTTTATTTAGCTTTACTCCAAAATCATCAGGGGTATTGGAAGTAAAAACTGACTCCGTTTCTTTTTTATTCTTAATCATCTCTTCTGAACTTCGCCTTAGAACAAAGGACTCATACATAAATGAGAAGGTTCCATTTGATAAGAAAAACGTCCACATCAACAAAAATGTACTTCCTGTTAATTTAAAAACTATAATAGAAGCAATTCCAGATACAAAAGCATTAAAGAACTCAACAATCCATCCAATTGAAGACCAACTTGAGTCCCACCCCCTTGCCACGAACATCATAAAACCTAAAAAACCCGCAACAAAGAGTGGACTCGCAGTTAGCGCTAAGATTCCGCCAGATATTACTACTGCAATCGCAGATAAAGTGAGCGCCCCTAACTTAACTCTTGATCCTGAGTTTTCTCTCGAAAAATAAAGAGCTCTAACAAACTCAATAGAAAAAATCAGACAAGATATTAAAACTAAAGAAAAGAACCCTGAGAAAAAGATGTTTAGAGCATAAAATCCAAGTCCAGCAATCAAAGAATAAATGAGAGACTCGGCTATGATTTCAAAAACACCTTTTCTCATTACAGTTTCTCGGCGACTCATTGATTTTCTCCATCTTTAAACTTCTTTAACTCTTCAAGATACGCAATCTCAACATCGTCATCAGAGACAGGGCCTTCTATATCTACCATGGAGGCATCACTTTTGAGGTCGGCCAATTGGATCTGACTCACAATCTCATTTCTTCTAGCTCGCCATTCCTCTAATCGTTCATTAACGTACTGACTTTGCTTAATAATCTCTTGGCGTCTTTCACCGTTCAGCTGAAACTGTCTCTCGATTTCAAGTTTTTTGCGCACTATCTTCTTTGCCAGGTCTTCATTATTTTCACCAAGACACATTTGAAGCTGCTTGTTGCTCGCATCAAACAAACTTTTTAACTTCTTTTCATGATCATCAATTTGCACAAGGTTACTGGCTAAATTCCTTTGCTTTTCTTCCTCTTTTTCGATCAACTCATCCATTTCACGTAGAGCATGTTTTAACATCAATTTTGGCTCTTCAACTTTATCCATGATTCCGTGTATATCTGCCTTAATCATTCGGCTCATTCTGTTTACTATCGTCATCTCATTTCTCCATTTTCACTTTCATTTTTATTCCAATAAATTTATTAGTTACTAACTCGCTGTGCTTTAATTGATCTTTTATGAATCTTCTTTGCTTGGCGATCTCGCTCAGCTCCAGTCAACCTGGAAGAGCTGATATCTTCTAGCTCCTCCATTTCTTGAGCGGCACCACTCCCCGCATAGTCGAATCCACCATACTGAGCGGCAGAGTCCATTTTGCCTTTAAACTCATTTAACTCTTTACGAGCTTCTGCTCCACGACCTGACTTAATCAAAGATGCGACTTTTTTCTGAATTCTACCGACGTTGTTACTTAGCCAACTTTTCTTATAAACATCTTTATTAATAGCCTGCTTAACTTCTTCAACTCGGCTAGGCTCTAAAACTGCAACTTTATGTAACGGATTGTTTACCTCAGCAATATAAGGCTTGCCGTCTCTTTTATAGGTAAAGTCAACCCTAGCAATCTCATGGGCTCCCAATTTACTAGGGCTCGCTTTGATCGTCACAAAAAATGACTTGGTCTTTCCCGCCAGTAACTGGCCCGTAGGAATGACGACATGACTTCTATTACCCTCTATAGGGTAACCACCAGCGTCCACTATGCGAACGCCCTCCCCTAAGTTAATCCTTACTTCGCTTTGATTGGCGTAAAGTTGACTCGCCATTTTAATATCGTTCTCAAAAATTTGGGCCAACTGCTCAAGACTTTCTAAAAAGTGATACTGACCCATTCCATGATCAGCAAGGTGAGCAAGGCTTTTCTCATTAAAGCTAAGCCCCATACCAATCGTCGACATCACAGCATTCTTATCCGTAAGACGCTTAACTAATCCTGCTAAAAACTTTGAATCCTGAGAGCCGGCAGTAATCTCACCATCAGAGAGAAAGAGAACTCGACTTGCCCTATCTTTACTACTAGCTTCGACGACATCGTTTGTTTTTTCGAGAGCTGCTTGAAAATTTGTCGATCCACCTGGATGCCAAGATTGGATCTGCGCGATTGTGGCTTTTTTGTTCTCTCCATTCATATATTGGAGACTTTTCAAAACACTTGCACTGGAAGAAAAGCCAACAATAGCCAAACGATCATTTTTGTTGAGTTGTTTGACCAGTGAAACCAGGGCTTTTTTAGCCATAGGAAATTTCTTAGGCGAATCCATAGAGGAACTCTGATCAAGGACTACAACAAAGTCCATAGGAGTTTCAATAGACTTCTTTTCACCCTTAGGCGCAGTAATCTTCACTTCCATATATATTTCTTCTTGATTGTTCTGAGTGACTTTAGTGTGAGAGAGATTAGTTGTTACAATGACCTCTTTAGATTTTTCACCCTCAATTTTAACAACAGGATCTATAATAGGTTGAGGTAAAACAATGGGACTAGGCCCGGTATTCCACTTAATTCCTAAGGTCGATATACTTACTAGTAATCCAGTTGTAACTATCAAAAAACCTAAAACTAGTTTCGATCTCGTCTCTACTAACCTTCGCATGCGCTGAATTAAACTTTCCGAATTCATTTCTTATCCTCCAAGTATTTTAAAAATTCTCTAGATCCCATCGGGTATGAACTCATCCTAGGGGTTTTGCGAAAAACTTCACAGACATAGAAATGTAAAAGCACAGCCCCAGGGATTTACATTGGATTTACTGATAATTATTAATAAAAACAGAAAGCTTATGATTTGCTTTTTACCAAATTCAAGAATCAAAAGTTCAAAATATTTTAGGGCTCATAGGTATATAGGTTTTAGTAAAAGACCATTTACATTTGATTTACAGATTCCTATTAATAAAATTCTATCTTCGATCAGACAGATATGAAGATTAAAAGCCTACATAAAAAAACCGCTCTTCGAGCAACAAGACGCACTAAAGCGTTTCAGAATGAGAATTTTGAACTGGTTAAGAGAAGTTTATATGCCCTCTACTTCCTTAAAATCCAGACTCCATTCAATAAAAAAAAGGTCCATTTCTTAAAAGAAATGGACCCTATTAGGAAGTCATCAAAGGTAACAAAAGCCAGTCAATTAAAGCGACTCTAGAGAGAAAGGTCATTTAAGAATCTTGGTAAATGCCATCTTCTGGACCATGGGCCGGTGGATGCACTCCAGCAATGTTTCACAAGTGTAAACGAAACCAAAGGGCTTTTACAGGGGATTTACACGTAATTTCAACATCTTGTGCTAATTTTAATAGGTATAGGAGGTAATGTAATGTTAAATTTAGCTGTAAACCCGTTTCAAGTGACCGAGCAGAAAGGCCCTAAGCCAATGAGTGAAAAACGCAAGATCCTAATCGTTGAGGATGAAGATTCAATCGCACAAGGACTAATTGATGTTTTTGTTTTTCACGGATTCGAAGTGGACCGCGTTGCAGATGGCGGAGAAGGTTTAGAAAAGGGAAAGTCTGGTCAGTACGACTTACTCCTTTTGGATGTTATGCTGCCTACGATGGACGGCTTTACAATATGTAACGAAATCCGCAAGGAAGATCTGTCACAACCAATTATCATGCTTACAGCTAAAACCTCAGAAGAAGATATTATCACGGGCTTAACTCTTGGCGCTGATGACTATATCTCTAAGCCATTTTCGGTCCGAGAACTCGTACTTCGCGTCGAAGCTGTTCTAAAGAGAACTACTAAGCAAGATAAAGTACTCGATGAAATACAAGTGGGCCAATACTTAAAGGTCGACGCCGTTAACCTGAAAGGTGAATACCTTGTAGATGAACGAAAAGAAGAAGGTGCCGTTTTTACCCGTAGGGAAATCGAGATCCTTAAATATTTGGCACAAAACTCTCACCGTCCCGTTACCCGTGACGAACTTTTAGAAAATGTATGGGGATATTCTTCAGGATCAAATATTGAGACAAGAACTGTTGATATTCATATTGCGAAGTTAAGAAAGAAAACTGAACCAAATCCAAAGGAACCAATTCACCTCATTACTGTGAGAGGAGAAGGATACAGGTTACTAATTCCTCAAAACTAGAGTATGGCATTTAGGGAAATCTTCTCAAAAACTGGTTTTTTAAATCTTCAGAGGAGTAAGCGAAGCCTCAAAATCATTATGGCTTTGCTTGCTCTTTTTCTGATTATCCCTATTTTATTCTTACTTCGACAAACATACAGCCAGCTCGAGAGAGAAGCTTTTTACGTGCAAAGAGATAATGCCGAAAGTTTAACTCTACAAATCGACCAAAGAGCCTATGAAATCATTCGCCTCGAAGAAGAACGAAAATTTGAAGACTATTCTTTTCTTTACTTGGGCCAAGGACAACAAACCGGTTACTTGAGACTCTCCCCTCTAGCGAACATCCCTCCGATCACGGCTATACCCGGAGTTATTGGATACTTTCAAATTGAACCAGACGGCTCCATGAGCTCTCCAATTCTACCTGAAGAGGTGATTGATGCCAGGAATTATGGGATCTCTCGAGAAGAATATAGTAAACGCATCGAATTGATAGAGCGTATGAAGTCTATATTGACTAGCTCTCAGTTCTTATCAAGAAATGTCCGACAGAGAATTCTTCAAACACCTGCTATTCCTCAAAAAGAAGTGGACGCTATCTTTGACGAGACCGCTTTTGATGAGCCCGCCCTGAAAGAACTCGAAAGCGCACTCAGTGCTGGAACCGGAAAAAGTATTCTTCAAAAGAAAATGCCCAAACAGGCAAACCAAAAACGACCTAAAATTTCTGATCTCCAGCTCGATAGTAGACTTATAGAGTCCCCTGAAGAACAGGCCCTGGAAGCAAAACCACTTTCTAAAATGGCCAATAAACGACGCCCCCGCAAGAAACGGCAGATAGAAGTCAATATTGTTCGTCAAAGAATCAAGGTTAAAGACGGTGTCGCTACCAATCAAGTTGGCCGCGGGAAAATGATTTTTTCTGAACCAGACACCTATAACTCATCGATCCCAGAAAACCTTTCGAGAAGCAATGAGGATTCCTTAAAAACAGCTTTCAAAAGTGATATCGATGTTAGCAGACCTCGATCAAGGAATCGAAGTGAACGACTGGGCGGAAAGCTCAATCAGCCTCGAAGGCCTCGAGGCGGAATTATGAACACGATCGGTACTCCCTGGCAGGCAACAAATCAAATTTTGAGTTTCAAAGGTGAAATGGACCCTTTTCAGTTTACCATTCTCGACTCTGGGGAAGTTATTTTTTATCGAAGAGTCTGGAGAGATGAACAGAGATACATTCAAGGCTTTGTACTTGATCGAGAAACATTTCTTAGGAACCTTTTCGAACAAAGCTTTCTAAGCAATTCCATTTCAAAAAATATTAATTTAATCATTGCCTTTCAAGGTGGAGTCATCAAGCGATATGAGCCGGAAGGCAAACAACGACGCTACACCTTGCATTCGGAGGATAATACAAACAAAAGAGAAATCCTTTTACTTCGAAGCAGCCTCTCCCCACCCTTCAATGACCTTGAACTACTATTTACGGTTAAAGACTTACCAAATTCGCCAGGAGAAAAAGTTGTTTCTGTCTTGGCGATCATGGTTTTACTGATATTACTCGTTGGACTTTATTTCATTTACAAGCTGGCACTCAATCAACTTGAATTTGCCAAACAAAGAAGTGACTTTGTCTCTGCCGTCAGCCACGAGCTTAAGACGCCGCTTACTTCTATTCGAATGTATGGCGAAATGTTAAGGGATGGTTATGTGACCGACACCGAACGACAAAAGGGTTATTTTGATTTTATCTATTTTGAGAGCGAACGCCTTTCGCGATTAATAAGTAATGTCTTACAACTTGCGAAGATGTCCAACGAGGAAACCAAACTAGAGCTACACTCTACGACCCCTAAAGCGCTTCTGGAATTTATCCAGTCGAAGGTTAAACCACAGGTGGAAGCTAATAAATTTAAACTCTCATTAGTGGTAGATGAGGCAGATGCTCAAAACGGTGATCGCTTCATACTCGATTGTGAAAATGATGCCGTCTCACAGATATTTATAAACCTTATCGACAACGCCATTAAATTTAGTAAAAACAGTGGTGCCAACCAGGTAGATATTGGATACCGTATTAAACAAACATCTAACCCTGAGATTTCGTTTTTTGTAAGAGATTACGGCCCTGGAATTCCTAAAGACCAGATGAAGCGTATCTTTGAACTCTTCTATCGATCAGAAGATGAAATGACGCGAACTACTCCCGGAACAGGCATAGGTTTAGCCCTGGTCATGCAATTGGCCCATGGGCTCAAAGCTGAATTAGATATTGTGAATCGAGACCAAGGGGCCGAGTTCCAGCTCAAGTTTAAATCCCATCACAAAAAGACTGATAAATAGAGAGTTCCATAGACAATAAGACGCAATTTGGCAGTATTCCGACTCCTGCCCCATCCATTGGTTAAAGCTAACTCCCAGGCCTCCCCTAAGCCCTTACATTTCTTAGCTTTTTTGACCGGGCTCGAGGATTAAGACCGTCTTTTCGGGCATATTAATTGAATTATCAAGCTGCGGATATCAAACCAGATCCCCAGGAGGATGAATTCATGTTTGTCTTATTAGCCCCAATTCTTATTTTAGCGGTTCACATTGGACTCCTTGTTGACCCTCCCATGACTGAAAAAGTTGTAGCTCAAACCTGGCATAGCATTAAACTCACCGCGAGTGATAGCAAAAGCAAATCTACAACTGACTTTGATTTAACCTGTAAAACTGCCGATGCCTTAAAGAAAATCGAAGCTAACAAGTCTAAAGTTAAAGAAGTGACTCTTTCTAAAAAAGGCCCTTATCAAGCCATTATGAAGTTTCACAATTCAAAAACAAAAAAGAATGTCGATGAGTTAACTATTCCTAAATCGGCAGATTGCTTAATTCACCAAAAGAACAATAAAGAGACAACAGCAGTTTCAACTCGAGATTCTTAGTTAAAAAAGGAAGACGAATGCGATATTTAATTTTTGCAATAAGCTTAACCTCTGCTCTGATATGGTTTTCATTTCACGGCGATAAATTGCTAGCAGAACCAAGCAATGAACCAATCGTTCTCTACAAAAACCCAACAGCAAGTATGAGCGGAAAAACGATTCGATCATCTCTCGACAATATTACTGAAATCGCCGCCACAGTATACTGTACTTCCAAAGGAATCATGGATTACTTAAGGTCTGAGACAATGACTAAACCAGTTTTGAAATCAATTCGTCGTTTTTCAAATGGCTCAGCAAGGATCCACTTTTTAGCGGCAGGACAAAACCGACTGATTAATCTGTCTGAAAGTGCCGGCTGCGTAGTTACTCAATTCGACAATTAAAAGCTTCTAATTGAATACTAAATGAAAACTACCTTGATGTTGCCTGAATGCAGCTCCTATAATTTTGAGACCGCAAAAAAGTAACTCGACTCATCTAGAAAAGTCCAATTCTTATTGACCAAATTTGATCCTCTCTATTCAATAAATATGGTTTAGAGGATCAAAATGCATTTTAAACTCACAAAATATTATGTCACACTTTCGGTGTTACTACTGGGGTCGATCAGCTTTGCTTTCAATCCCGATTTACCTTTAAAGATAAATGGCTTCGGTACGATTGCGACGACCGCATCAGATGCTGGCGACCAAACCATCGACACAATAACTCCGAACTCGGCAAACTATGAACAATTCACACGACTAGGTATTAATTTTTCAAAACGATTGTCCCACGACTTCTCTGGCGTCTTTCAGCTTATTGGCCTTGGAACCCGCGACGACTTTAACGCAGATGTGGATTTAGTCCACCTGATTTACTCACCTAGTGATCAAATCTCACTAATCTTCGGGAAACAAAAACTACCTAGTTTTTTAGTCTCCAAATATCGAGAAACTGGATATCTCACAGATTGGGTTAGGGAACCCTGGCTCTTATATATAAGAAATCCAATCAGAAACTTTATTGGCGCATCTTTTGAGTACCGCTATGACTTGACTCCCATGTCGAATTTCATCATGGAAGTTTATGGTGGAGCAAATGATGGAAAGGAATCCATTGGAGCACTAACTATTGAGGGATCTAACAATGATCTTTTAGGTCTTCGCTTTAACTACAATTCCAAATATTTTACGGCCTTCGTTAATTATTTACAGATGCAAACCAATGCCAATGCCTTCGTAGAAGTCGATATTCCAGCGTCAGCACTGCTCGGGCCAAATCCAGCGCTCCCAGACAACCTTCGACTCTCACTTTTTGATGACTTTTCTTTTAAATTAAAAATTTACACTGCAGGCTTTAGATATGACTTTAAAAACATGGCTATTTTTGCAGAATACTATGGCTCAGACACTCCCGACGACAGTATTTCCGAAGACCTCGACAAATTTTCTTCAGGATACTTGGGCGTAAAATACCATATCAATGAGGACTGGAAGACCTATCTTATCTATATGGCTTCAAAAGCTTGGGGCTCAAGATTTATTCTTCAAGCTATTCCCGATAGTGAGCAGTATATATTTGGTGTTAACTATATATTTTCTGATGCAGTTAAAGCTAAATTTGCAGTAGAAAATCAGAATTATTACCCAGACGGCTTTGGCAAGCGGACTTATACTCGATATTTTACCAGTATAGATTTTCTCTTTTAGGTCTTACTTTGTAATCTGAATAGTTTTAACTTTTGATTTCTTTATTACGGCTTCTGACGCGTCTTCTTTAGCAAGAAATCCGAAAGCCCCTAATTCAGAAGAAACCATTTTCAGCATTTCTTCATTTTCCTGGACTCGTACAGGTGGAAGTAATCTTCCGGCAAAAAGCTGTTTTCGCCAATACTCTTTATACTCTTTAGGCTTAAAATCCAAAAAATCTTTCAATAGAACTTTAGTAGCTGCATTAGTTTCGCCAAATTGAATTGGCACAACACTCGTGCCATCACTCCATTTCGATTTTCGGCCTAAATATATGCTGATGACTTGATCTACAGTCAAACTTGAGTCTTTAGCATTAGAGTGAGAAATAAAAACGATATCGTCCTGGGCCCCATAGACTTCAGTGACCGAACTCACATTAATGAATGTTCCAAAAAGTAAAAATAGAATCCAAAAATTAAATCTCAAGTTCACAACGTCCTATTATAAAATTATAAACCCAGGTCAATGCAACTAATAATACATTGACCCAATTCTTCTAAACCGATTCAATAGATTCAATTCATGGAGAAAACTTTGTTCTACCGACTTTACAAACTCGTTCTATTATTACTGGTGGGATTCTATTCAGTTTTAGCCACAGCGCTAGTTAAGCAAAGTGACCGCCAAGTGGATATAAATGGTTTTGGAACTGTCGGAATCACTTCCACTGATAGCAAAGAAGCTCCTCCAGATTCCCTCTCAAATAGCCAAGTCAATTGGGGAGAATTCACCAGGTTGGGAATTAATTTCTCAAAACGCTTGGATTCCGAGTTTATGGGCGTCTTCCAGTTAATAGGAAATGGAAATAAAGACAACTTTAATGTCGAAGTGGATCTGGTCCATCTTATCTATAGACCTTTTGAAAATCTATCGTTTGTTTTTGGTAAACAAAAACTCCCATCGTTTATCGTCTCTAAGTATCGTGAAACTGGGTTTCTGACGGACTGGGTTAGAGAACCCTGGCTTTTGTATTTAAGAAACCCATTGAACAATTTTATCGGTGGCTCCATGGAATACCGCCACGATATTGGTAGTCGCTCTTACTTATCTCTAGAAATTTATGGTGGAATTTCAAATGTAAACCAGACCATTGGAAATCTTCTTTTTGATGGAGAATCTCGAGATTTAATAGGTGCTCGTTTGGAGTTCAATTCCAAAAATTTTATGGCCTACGTTAATTATTTTCAGACTCAGGTTGATCTCAATGGGCATGTCGTTACAGATGTCCCTTCTTCAACTTTACTTGGCCCGAACCCCCAACTGCCAGACAATTTAAGACTGAACCTTTTCTATAACTTTGATTATTACGTTCGGATTTATACTGGGGGCTTTCAGCTCAAGCTAAACAAATTCAGCGTTTACGGCGAGGGCTATGGCTCTGACACGCCTGATAGCTCCGTAAGTGATGATCTCGACAAATATTTGGCTGGTTACCTGGCCCTAAAATATGCGTGGACACCAAAATGGTCTGTGATTTTGACCTATATGGATGCTAAAAGTTTTGGAAACAACTTCCGACTTCCTTCGCAAACGGATACAGAGCAATACTCCCTCGGAGCTAATTATATGTTTTCGGAAAAAGTCATGGCAAAAATTGCGATTGAGAGCCAGAAATACTTTGCCGCTACGGCGACTAATGACAGTTACACCCGCTACCTGACAAGCCTCGACTTCTTATTTTAGAACACGCTCTAATTAATGTGACCTGGGCCCATTGTTTCATAGCAAGACCTCAGAAGTCCCCTATTCAATTGAGGCCTTAGATCCATCTAAATTGTAAATCCTTTATTAATCTAGGCCTTTAGAGCCCCAAGGCCTGTCCTTATAACAGAATTTGTCCGATACGAACCCTATGGGTGCTTCGAGGATGAAGGTAGGATTTACTGTAGCTCTGGTGCTTACTGTGAGCTTGATTCTTGGTCTGTTTTTAACAGCCCTACAATCCTACCAAGTGATAAACGATATTCAAAAGAGACATTTCCCACAAATCGAAATGTCCGCAGTGGCGAATCAGCTTGGCACGGAAATCAAAGCTGAACTTCAAGCCTGTATCTCAACTAAAAAGTCCTCCCCCCGTCTCTCTCAGCAAATTTCTGCCTTTGAATCAACCCTCGCTCAGCTCATAAACTTTGAGTCTAAGTCTTCAAAGGATCGAGCTCGGTTTTTAAACGCGAAAGCCCAATACGTCAAAAGTCTTTCGGAAATTCATAGGACTCTTCAAAAAGAACAGTACTCTGAGGCCCAAAGTCTTATTCTGAGTGAACGACATAAAAATCTAGAGCAAGACCTTAAAGTACTGCTCAGTGATCAGATTAGTTCGATTTATGAAGAAAAAGAAACCTCCCTCAGCGGCAATCTCTTTCTTATCAAATTTCTTATCAGTTTCCTCTTTCTGAGTTTTTTCTTCCTTGGTGGCTCTTGGTTTTTAATGGTCAACGCCTTTAACAAATCTCAAGCAGATAAAGAGAGAGTTCAGGATTTACTCGAAGAAGAACGATTACATGCAGCCCAGAATATGAAGCTCGCAGCTATTGGAGAAATGGCGGGCAACATCGCCCATGAAATCAACAACCCTCTGGCGATCATCAGAGGCTTTAGTCAGCAATTACACCGCTCTAAGGTCTTCGAAGAAACCGAAAATTCTCGGGATCAGAAACTGATTGAACGGATTATCGAAACGACTGATCGAATTTCACTGGTGGTTAAATCACTTCTTAAAATTAGTCGCAACAGCTCCACGTCTGAATCCGTATTCACTTCGATCAATGATATTCTTTCAGATGCAGTAAATTTAAGTCAGGAGAAAATGAATGTCTCAGGCATAGATTTGAATGTGGAGAACTCTGGAACCCACGGAATCGAATTTAAATGTAATCCGGTGGAAGTCTCCCAGGTTATACTGAATCTGCTCAACAATTCAGCTGACGCTATTGAAACTCGGAAAGATAAGTGGATTCGCATTAAAACCATACTCAACGAAAACGACAGTCGAATTCTCATCTCAGTTAAGGATTCCGGCCTCGGAATACAACCTAAGGTTCTCGAAAAAATTATGACTCCCTATTTTTCAACGAAGCCAGAAGGAAAAGGCACTGGAATTGGCCTTAGTATTTCACAAAGAATTATTAGCGAACTGGGTGGAAGTCTCTACTATAACCTCAACTCAACAAATACCGAGTTTGTGATCAATTTACCTCTCGATGAAGGCAATCACAGAATTTCACTGAATGACCCAAAAAGTACTCTTAAAGAAGAATCTTCTATCAAAAATGTGAGCTAACTGACCCATTCTGCTCAGCGTAAACCTCTATTTTTATTCGATTTAAGTCCAGTCCAGTGCTAGGTTTTCCCTATGGCAGGGACGCCCCCTATCGTCAATTCAGCTTACTCTTTTGGGGACTAAGAGTGATGAAAAGGAACGTAGGGAAATAGGGAGGGGAAATGCGCACGCTTATTCGTTGCACGCGAAATCTATTAACCAATTCGCAACTACTATCTTTTATCGTTTTAATTTTTACTTTTGGAGTTCATACACATTCTCTGGCAAGCCCAGTGACCGTTGTTCCAATGGAAAGTGTTTTAGAGTCCAGCATTTTGCAAGGGCGAGTTTTAGACTTTGAAAACCGTTGGGTTATAAATAAATCGCCCCTTTGGTCTCAACAAGGTCAAAACATTTACTTGATTCAGCTTCCTGGTTTTACAGGACAAGGAATGGTCCAATCACTTTCAGCCTATGGAAAAGTTTGGCATTTCCAAGAGGGTGAATTTGCGATCATGGGTATTGATAACCCCGAACTGAGATCTGAGCTTTCCTCGGCTTTACATAGAGTCGGTGGAACTTGTGGTGCCATGAGATTTTTGGACGGCTCTCCGATTGGTGAATTTCGCCTTCCAACTGCACAACCTATAGTTACTGGCCTAGAGAATACTCACTACGAGGAATACAAAAAGATCGTAGACCAAGTGAACATTACTAATATCCAAAAGAGTATTCGAGAAATGGAATCCTGGGAAACCAGATACCATTCTCATCCTGAGGGACAAATGGCAGGACACAAAGTCGCTGCTCTTTATCAGATGATCACTCCTCTGGAGCGATCGGATGTAACGATCAATCTTTACGACCATAAGAACACTCCACAAAAATCTGTGATTGTTCGCATTCCTGGAACCTCTCGACCTGATGAAGTGATTATCTTCGGCAGCCACTTAGACAGTATCAACAGAAGCACACGGAATGAATTTGCTCCTGGTGCTGACGATAATGCTTCGGGAACAGCGACAAACTTAGAAATTTTTCGCTTAATGATGGCGAATAATTTGAGACCACAAAGAACTATCGAGATTCATGCCTATGCCGCTGAAGAAATTGGTTTGGTTGGATCTAACGAAATCGCCAGGGAATACCGCAGAAATGAAGTCAACGTCGTAGCAATGATCCAACACGATATGACCGCCTACTCTGGTGAAGTCGTTACACAACTCTTCTTTGTTTCGAATAAAACTGACGCTGAGCTAACGGCTCAACTTGGTTCTATGGTGGATCGCTATATTGGAATTCCTTGGACTACTCGACCTCTTTACTTCGGATCAAGCGACCATGCCTCTTGGAATCGACAAGGTTATGCCGCTGCTTTTCCTTTTGAAAACCCAAGAGCACATAACAGAGCCATCCATACATCAGATGATGTCTTTGAGCGGCTCAATGCCTGGGACCAAGCAACGGCTTTTGCCAAGGTGGGCATTGCTTACATTCTTCATTTCGGTGGTTTTTAAAACTAAAACAAAACCTGCTACCGGATAAAAAAAAGGAGCTCATTGAGCTCCTTTTTTGTTAAACGCAAAATCTATCAATCACTATTTAGTAGTATGGACCATCTTGTTGATCTTCAAGGTCTTGGTTTAAATCCAAGTCTTGATTCAACTGCTGATGCCACGGCCACCATCGCTTCCACCAAGGCTTCTTCTCTTTTTTATCTTCGACAGCTGTTGGTTTAAACCAACAAAGTGGACGTACACCACGGACATATCCATCTTTTCTTGTACAAGTGCCTTCTGCGTAATCCGAGTCACTCAACTTCGAATTTAGTGCTTGATTACAAAGTGCTCCTTGAAAATAAGAATCCAAGCGACATTGGGTATTTGGATGGCGATCGTCAGTCGCAGAAACTTCGATCAAATCCGGAGTATCATAAGAAGGCGGGTTCAATTGTCCTCTTAGGTCCTGGAACATCTTTCCAATCGACATAGCAGCCATTGAACCACGATAACAAGCGATTCTCTCTCCATAACCTTGCCAAACGATATTACACTCAGACTCAACAAATGGATCAACATCATTATTTTGCATCCACTCTTGATTATCTCTAAACGTGAACAACTTTCTAAAACACTTTAATGTTCCATAGTAATCGGATTGACCTTCGTTAGAAGCCCAAGACCCAAACCATCCACGATCAATCTTTGGAGCACCCGCAAGGTGATGTCCCAGTTCATGACAGGCCACGAGTGTAAAGCCATCCGCGGTTACAGCCGGGTGCCTAGCTAATCCACCAAACATATTAATAACAACATCAGTTCCTTGGCGAATTGCTGAAGCATTAACGCGACCATCAGACCACAAACGATTTACAACGAGAGTATCCCCTGCTGCTGTAATCTCTGGTTCGTAAACTTGCTCTAGCAAATCTAAAATATCATCGAACTCAGCTTGAGTGAGTCCACTTTTACCAAATGAGAATTCTGAGATATAAAGATCATTTTCTGGCACAAACCCCTGGCAAAGTTCGTGATTGTGCGAGTGAAAAAAGAATCCCCCCGAGGCGCAGGCAAGCGCCAACATTAATAATATTCTTTTCATACTTTTCCCCTAATTATTTTGTCCCTCAAAGATTCTATAAAAAACTTACTCGATCCCTAACTCGCTCCAGGACCTCCGTAGGGAGGTTGCTTAAAAAATAGGCTAAGGTCTGTGGGTTTTGAGTCTGGTTTTTTAAAGAGTCTTGGACGATGGGATGCAAATGGACTAGGCCAAAAGCCCCTAGAGTGGCCTATTTGAACCCTCTACCCAAAAAAACTACACTACTGTTCATATTTCCTTGAACATTGATTCTTTTTTTAATAGAACCACAAGTGAAGATAACCTTAAGGGGGTTAAAATGTTGAAATTAAAGAACTTTTCTATGCTTCTGGCAGCCGTTTTTAGCTTAGTGGCCTGCACTTCATTAGGCGCTGGGAAAACACTTCCTCTAAAGACCGTGGACTTTGTTGAAGTTGATGCTTACCTGGGACTCTGGAATGAACTCTATCGATTCCCCAATGAATTTCAAGATGATCAACCAGATGGAAAAAGCGTATGCTTTAACACCACTGCTGAGTATGATCTCATCGGAGACCGAAAAATATCAGTCGCGAACTCCTGTAGTCGAATGACTCCAGATAATCAAGTGGACACACAAGTCGCACAAGGAACCGCCTGGGTTGCAAATACTAAAACCAATGCTGAACTAAGAGTGACTTTTATTCCTATTCCAGTCATCAAATGGCTTGGTACTGGTGACTACAACATTCTTGGACTAGGACCAAAGGGTTCAGATGGAAAGTACGCTTGGGCGATGGTGGGCTCCAAAGATAGAAATTATGCTTGGATCCTATCCCGCGATAAAACCATACCTCAAGACCTTTTGGACGATCTAAAAAATCGTTTTGATCAACAGGGCTTCGACAGCACCCTTTTTATTTCGACTCAAAAATAGTGATATAATAAAAATCTTTAAAAAACCGGAGATCGTCGACTCCGGTTTTTTTATGCCTTTTGCCCGTCTCTTGGGGCCATAACTCATCAAAAACACTCTAATAATACTGCAAGAAATGTAAATCGTTATTCCGCTTTGGGAGTGAGAAGATAATTACAAGAAAAAAAGGACAGTCTTTCAAACTCGTGAAAGTCTGATTTATTAACCAAGCCCTTTTTACTTACTCCCAACCGCCAAGGCCACAGTCCACCAACTGTGGTCTTTTTTTGAGTTTAATTTTGCGTAGTCACTTGGTTCGTGAGATTTTCTTTGGGAAAGAAGTAATAAAGCCTCCCCGAGCGCTTCATCACTCCAGCATCTCGTCGAGCTTCTTTTCCTGCGCCTAAATAAAGGTCTAAGCGGCCAGGGCCTCGTATTGCGCCACCAGTATCCTGATCAACCACTAACCGAGACATGGCTTTCCACTCTGTTGGATCCTGAGCCTCTCCTTGAAACTGAGGCATTTCGTGGACTAGATATGCAAGCGCACCCTTTGGAAAAAACCTGCGGTCAGTCGCGATTGTTCTTCCCGCTACAGTTGGTGTTCCCATGGATGTGATAGAACGACTTTCCAAAGCATTGAAAAATACATAACTCGGATTTTTATTGAGTAACTCCTGCATATCTTCTGGAGAAAGAGTTTTAAGATGGGCTTCGATAGTCTGAAGACTCATTTTCTCTCTTGGAATGACATCAAATAGAAATCTTCCGATTGGAACATAGGGATGTCCATTCTGGGAGGCATAGCCAACTTGCAAAGTCTGACCATCTTCAAATTCCAAAATGCCCGAACCCTGGATCTGAAGGAAAAATGAATCAATGGGATCAACCCAAGCTATCTCCAATTTTTTCCCTTGAAGAGCTTTATCTTGATCTATCTCTTTTCGGTCATAAAAAGGTACAACTTTGTACTTTACTTTTTGCAGCTTGTTTTTTTTCTTCTTTAGTTTTCCAGCTCTAAATTTTTGTTTTTTACTAGCAACACCTTCAGATTCTTTATTTTCTAACTCAACCAGGCGACCTCTTAGTACCGATTTAGCTGATTTTTGTTCGGTCAGTAGTATTCCTGGAGGGCGATACTGAGGATATATTTCTAAAAACGACTCATAGTCTACGGTGACTAAATCTTCAGGTGTCTTATATAGTGGAACCGAGTGTCTCTCAGTTGGTTTTTTGCTGGCAGAAATTTTGGGTTCAAAATAAGCAGTCATAAAGATCTGCCCCCACTCTTCCGTCCCATAGACTTCCAGAATTTCAAAGCGGGTTTGGAGAATAAGTTTAATTTGTTCTTTTTTTTGCGAGTCATCTAGGTCTTTGTTTTGAAGAATCTCTAGAACAGGTTGAAGAGATCGCCCATAATCCTGAGCAGACAACTTATAAGGTCCAAACTCCATGATTTGGTCTTCTGGTCGAGATGACAAATATTCGATGTTCTCCTTTAAACTCAGTTCCAGAGTATCCAAGCTCAACATATCTTCAATGACAGGAGCCTTATTTGCGACTCTCAATGCTTGAGTATGGGTCTTAATCGGAGATCGTGCACAGTTGGCAACGACTAAAAATACCAAACCTAAAAAGAGAACTTTCATATTTCACCACTTAAATCTGTCTAGCAGGTTTTCCTTTTTTTATCTGACTGACCATTAGCTTATCCATTAATCGATCAGGGCCAAATCTTCTCATTATCCCCACAAAACTTGACTGTGGACCTACAAGGTAGCGAGTTTTTGGTTTTTTTGATGTCATTGCATGTCTCATTTTCTCAACGACCACATCAACTTCCACCGCAGATTTAGCAACTTTATCAATAGATTCCAAAAACTTTACAAGCATTGGTTCATAAAGAGTTCTTGCCTCCTCTGAACAGCCCTCCATAAATTCTTCTTTTCGAGCCAAAGATTTTTCCCAAATAGGAGTCTTGATAGGTCCCGGTTCAATTACTGATACGTTGACTCCATATTGCATAAGCTCGCGTCTTAAAGCATCACTCAGAGCTTCTAATGCAAATTTCGAAGAGCAATAGGGTCCCATAAATGGCGATGTCATTAAGCCTGATACTGAACTAATATTAACCACTCTCCCTTTCGATTGACGAATAGCTGGCAAAAACATTTGAGTCGTCGCAAGCGCGCCAAAAACATTGACTTCAAACTGCTCGCGAAAGCGGTTTAGCGGGAGAGTCTCGATCGGGCCGCCGACAGCAATCCCAGCATTATTAATAAGACCATATAATGGTCTTCCGTTTAAATGCTTTTCAATTTCATTCTTTGCGGAAAGACGACTTTCAGAATCAGTGACATCGAGACGAACTGGTATGAGATTCGAATTATTGAGGTTTCTAATCGCATCTTCATCTTCACTTTTTCTCACTCCTGCAAAAACCAAAAAATCTTTACTGAGATCAATCGCCGATGCTTTACCAATCCCGGTAGAAGCCCCAGTAATTAAAATTGCATTTTTAGATTTAGACTCCGCCATTTTCACTCCAAGATTGATTAAAATACTCAAGAAACAGATTGTTTGTAGGAAAATACTAAACCATTCCCCAGTGGGTACAAGAGATCCACCGGATAGATTTTCAAAAATTTTCCCATTTTTTTTCTTCAGTCATTTTAGGGCTTTAGGGACTTTAGGCCAGGAAAAATGATGCTCCGGGATATTTTTTTTAACCGATCAGGGCCTTTGTTGAGTCTTGCTATTCGAAAGGCGGTGAAAAGCCGCCCAAAAAAGAAAACAAATCAGCTCATGGAGCTAGGAGGGCATTAGAGATGATTAGAGAAATTTTCGTAAAGAACGGATTGTCGAAAAGAGAAGCAGAAGTTGCAGAACTTGTAGCAACCGGACTTTCAAACAAAGAAGTGGCTAACCGATTGTTTGTAACTGAGAAAACGATTAAGTTTCACCTTACAAACATCTACAAAAAGATGAAATTAACGTCACGAACTCAGCTGATCGTATGGAGCCTTCCCCACATGGGCTTTATTGAAGCAGCTCAACCCGCTCCCCTACGACAGGATCTTAGGCAAGGGCAAGCAGCTGGTGGAGAACTCTACCGAACGCAAAACTCTGTTTTAGGATCTGGAGTCGCAAACAATGGAATGTTTGCAGGGAACGAGACACAAACGTCACAGAATTTAATAGATAATAATAATACCGACCAAGAACAAATTCCTTCAGGAATAAATCCCGTTTCAAAAGTTAGCGCATCATAACCGTACAAAAGCCCTGCAAATGCAGGGCTTTTGTTTTTGTAACTGAACTCAACAGTTACATTTAGCAAATCGCTTAGGGTTAGATGTAAGTCCGTGTAATTTACCGTCCTCCCATCCGATAAATAGTTGGGAGGACTTAGATCATGATAGAGTCAGGTCAACAATCTGTTTTTTATGTCTCTCATCAGGGAACTGAACAAGGCCCTTTTGACATAAATGAAATTCTACTTCGATTACAAAACAAACAGCTACTCGATATTGATTATATGTTCGTAGAGGCACAAGAAGATTGGATCTCTATTGGCGAGTTTCTTTCGAGTCAGGGTATTGAATTCTCTCCTGCCGAGGTTACCGCAGAGATCAATATTCCAAACGCTGAAACTGCCGTCGAAGCCAGCCCGAATCAATCAGATGAAAACGCTCAAAACACGAACGCCAGCCAGGAACCTCCACAACCTGCGACCGTCTACGAAGAGCCACAAAACCTTCCCAATCCTTCAGAAATGAATACGACTTCAGATAATGAAGAGGAATTGAGTGCATCCCAGCAGATCAGTCTCGCCGATATCTCTCCGCCAGACGACTCTCAAATGAATCAAGCCCAAGATAATCTTAAGAAGATCGAAGATGTAAACACAGCGACTAACATAAAAGCAGCTAATGAGTTCCAGGCCGAATTTGAAGACGAAGATACGCAGCCCAACGCTCAAATTCAAGAAGACACTCAGCCAACAGAAGAACAAATGCAAATGGCTGACGTGCAAACACAAGTCGGGGTTGAAGCCGTTTCTGAGCAAGAACAATCTACATCGTCGATAGAAAATGGTTCAGCTGAACCTCCAACGGCAGCACCACCAGCAACTCCCCCACCTAAATCACCTCCGGAAGTTGCAACAACTCCAACAATACCGGAAGCCAATGCCCCTGAAGGAATGGTAGCAGCCGAACCCGTCGTCGAAACTTCTCAAGAAGTAGCACAGGACGTAGCACAAGATCAGACTCCTCAAAACCAGATCAGTGAAATCACGCAAACAAGCTCAGCTCCTGATAATGGTGCAGAGTTAACTCAAAGTGTAGAACTGAAAAATGGTGAAGCTGATATTGAAATCGATTCCAATTTTGCGGGTCGATTGGTACTTAGCCTTGATGCTGAAGAAGATGTTAATGTTGATCTTTCAGCTAAAAAAGAAATACAAGTAGCTGCAGGACAAGCGACGAAACTGGTGATTTTCGGCCCAACCGAGATTTATGCTGGAGAAACCATAACCATGAATGTGTTAGCACATGATGACTTTGGCAATCTCGACGTCAACTTCTCCGGCGAAATAAACCTCAACTGCAACGAAGTTGAAAACCTTCCTTGTGTTGTTTCAATCAACGCTGGAGTTGCAACTGTCAATTTGAATCCCACAAAAGCAGGAAAGACGAATATAAAAATTGATAGTTCATCAGTAAACATCCCCACTCCAGAACACTTTGAATTTACGGTTGCTCCGGGACCTGCATCACAATTACTGATTGATTCTCCAGAAGAATTACCAGCTGGACAGACCTTAAAAGTTAAAATCAAGGCCGTCGATCAATACGGAAACCCGACTCAGGATTTTTCAGGAAAAGTACAACTCAAAATTAGAGGCGCTGTTACAGACAGCGCTGAATCCCAAGAGCAAAATACAGCTCAAAAGCCTTCCAAATCTGCTCCCAATCAAGCGTCTTAAAAAAGCTAATCACCCTTTTTCAACTCCATCTTGATATTAAAACTCTTTGCGACTTCAGTGATCTCAAGCGGAATCTTGACATACATACCTTTTTTCCAAAGCTCCAACTGATCATTGATATGAGGGTTGTACATCCACCCGTCCTGGCCACCTAGCAAAACAAAATAGTTTTCATTTACATCGGACATATCACTTATATGCCTGGCGTTCGCACCGTAAGTAACGCGAGTTTCTTCAGGTGAAAATGGGTGTGCAGCTTTATGAAGCGTATCACTCCCGCCATTAACCGGATAAGTTTCTATTTGAAATCTAGAGCCTATTAGAGGAATATTTCCCAAAGGGTGCTGGAAAACTTGCTTATGCATATCACCCCATGTTTTGTAATCTCGAAAATTGTCGACAGCCTGAGCTAATGATTCTCTAAAAATAGAATTAAAGGAAGAAGCGCTTTCTTTCCTCAGAAGATCCAATAAAAGAGGTTTCCAATAGTCACTTTTTATATAAAAGGCTGCTAACTCTTTAGTTTCTGAGTGCTTACTAAATAGCTTTTCTGCCAAATAATAGCTGAGTATCTCAAAGGCAACTGGCCCTCTAGAAGAGGCCAAATAATGCCCATCCCAGTCTGCAAAAGTTTTCCATAGCAGCTTCTCAGTCTCGTCTTTTACCTCAATACTAGAAGCAAGCTCACGTATTCGTTCCACTAGGCGATAAGAAGAGATGGAGTACACATCTCTTTGAATAGATTTAAGATCATTCATATCTAGGGATTTTTTTTGTTCCACCAATGACTTTAATCTATCGACTCGGTCATTGTTCGAATAGGTGTAGGAAAAAGGAATTTTACCTTCAGTTGGTTTGTTATTGGCCGAAGCAATAAAACCATTTTTTGGATTAAAACTGTAAGGAAGCTCGGTAGATTTTAGATACTTTCCAGTATATTCACTACTCTCTTTGATCAATTCCAAGGTCTTTTCGGCATTCTTAACGATTGGTTGCCGATAGGCCATAATTTGACCAATATTTCCCTGACTATCGGCGTACAACATATTCTGAGCAGAGACTCCGTAGTTATCAAAAGACTCTCTAAATTGGTCAAAATTCTTTGCTCGATTAGCAGCTAAAAAACTCGTTAGCTCATCAGAGGCTTGATGACCTAACCAATTAAAGGCCAAATCTTTCATGCCATCAGAAAAGAAAGGAACATCAGAAATAACCGGTCCGTACTTTGAGTCACGCACTTTATATTCTTTATCAAACCACCATCTGACTTTAACTTTTTCAACTCTTTCGGTAATCGACTTCTTATCCTCTTCGTTGAGAGCAAATAAGTGGGTCGACATCGTTCGCATATTTGTTCCACCCCAAGCTATATTCATATTTCTTCCTACCCCAATAAAAGGCAGACAAGGAAGCATCAGTCCTGTCATATGATAACTTGGAGATTTGATTCCAACTAACATCCATATATTTGGCGCAAAAATGCCTAAATGAGGATCATTAGCAATTAAAGCAGATGAGGTTTTCGTTCGGTTTTTATTCAACACAAGTGAGTTACTGCCTGACTTAGAAAAACTGTAAATTAGACTCTCAAGACTTAAAAAGTCTTTTTTCCCAAAACTTGGCTGTGATTCACGGCCCATCTCAAGATACCTCTTATATGCAGTTTCCCACCCAGGAACCTTCTTGAACTGTAAAAACTTTAAATAAAAGGCCCAAGTAATATCAATGGATGCCAACCTACCAACCCTTAGAAGATCTTGTTCTGTCCAAGGACGATCAGGAATATTTAGAATTCGCATCTCTAAGGGCTTCTTTTTCATCTTAGATTTATAATAGTTTATGCCACGAACAAACTCCGACACCCAAAGCTTAGTTTCTTTGGGCATTGATTCCCACTGACTTTCATTCGACTTTCCGAAATCAATAGTTCGTAAAGCCTGATCAATCTCGGTTGCAACGGGACCTGCCATCTCTGAAATTCTAGCTTCAGCGGCCATTCTAAGAGTTTCTATTTGACCCAATCGAAGGTGGGCTTGGACCATTCCCAAAACAAAAGCAGCATCTTGATCGGTCTTTGCCTCAATAAAGGGAACTTTATATTTGTTCCAAAAAACGTTGACCTCTTCTTTTATGGGAAGATTCGTTGTTGGAAACTCTTCGAGACGATTCTTTACTTCTTTATCTGGTCGCACAGTCAGAAGGGAGCAACCACAAATCAAAAAAAGAATCGTCAACAATTTAACGATTTTAAAAAAAAGGCTCATCATATTTACTCTGTAAAAATCTCGTTGAAGTCGATTTCCTCTCCCGCCAAAACAAAGGTAAGACGAGGAATAATAGATGTTTTATCAATCATTGTTTGCAGATAAGTTCGAAAGGCCTCACTATTCATATTTTCTGGACGCTTTAATCCTACCATAACCAAATCTGCTCCCTGACTATAGGTATTTACTCCCGTTGCTAGACCTTCAATATCAGGTCGCAAATAAATATGAATGTCAGCCTTCATTCGAGCTCGCTTTAAAAAGTCCTTAAGAAAGCCCTCGACCCCTTGACGCTCTTCTTCTGATTCCACAATGGTTCGAATAGAGATCTTAGTTCGGACCCATTCAGTACTGGTTTTGAGAAGGAAAGCCAAGGCCAGCATCAAAGAACTGTTGTCGTCTTGATCACTTCGCCAAACGTCAATTCGACGTCGTTTAGACTCTAAACTTTTTCCTGTTGAGCTCAATCCGTCATCTGAATGCCTTACCAACAACAAGTTTTTCTTAGATCGATGAATCTCGTTAATGAGATTTATCATTTCGATGGAAACTGGTTTTTGGTGAGGCTGACCCAAAATAATCGTATTGGGACTCAAAGGTCCTAAACCATAATGTTTAACAATAGAGGTTGCCTCAGTATTGAAGTCAGATCCGGAGTAAACTTCTACGATACAATTTACACCATTTTTAAATGCAAACTGCCTGGTAGATTCCTCTAATGACTTTAAGCGCTCTTCACTTAAATCTTGCTTTACGACGATAGCTACAACAGAAATCAATCCCTCTCCATGCACAAGAGAATGGGCTAACTCAACCAAGTGCCATCTCTGCTTTGGAGAACCTGTCATTAACAAAATTTGAGGTCTCCAAGATTTTGCGTCAGGCTTACTTTTAGCAAGCTTGTAGATCATCTGCGTTCCCAAAGCCATATACATAGATCTACGAATATCAGACCATTGACCACGAACTTTTCGTTTCCTCATGATCGAGTAAATCAAGATCGAAAGCAGACCCGCCATAAATGTAGCACCAGGCGCGATCATAAACATACAGGCGATACAACCACCAAAGCCAATAATTGATAAGACCCAAGGTGTCCTAATCGTCGGACGCCAACTTGGATTACCAATAAAACCTTCAATTCCAGCGGCAAGGTTCAATGCCCCATAGGCAGTTAGAAAAAACATCGAAAGAATTTTTGCTATCTCATCTAAGTTCCCGAGTAAAATACCAATAAGGGCAATTACAAAAGTCGCAATCGTCGCGATTCGTGGTTCGTCAGCGGGCCCTTCTCCTTTACCTAAAAACTGAGGAACAACTCCATCTCTCGCCAGGGCTTGTAGAGTTCTCGGGCCACCGAGCAATGCGCCTAAGCCTGAAGATAAAGAAGCCATTAATAGACCAAGAGGGATTAAAAAGCCAACAGCCGCCAACTCTTTCATAATCATTGGTTCTTTGATCAATATAGAAGCAGGCACATGCTTATCAAGATACACCGGAATCGCAATATAAACGATAGTTCCTACAATTACGGCTGAAATCGTTCCAAGAGCAAGCGATCGACCAGGATTTTTTA
The DNA here is from genome assembly GCA_964523195.1 of uncultured Pseudobdellovibrionaceae bacterium. Taxonomy (GTDB): domain Bacteria; phylum Bdellovibrionota; class Bdellovibrionia; order Bdellovibrionales; family JAGQZY01; genus JAUHWN01. The sequence goes on along the minus strand of CAZFYV010000004.1, from coordinate 5,428 downwards.
AATTTCCTGATAGTGCGACACCAGCTTCAATTCCTGTGACCGCTGGGAAGAAAACTGCGAATACCGCCCAAAATGGAACCTTGTCTATCTCGGTATCACCCATCACCCACCCTTCCTGGGGCTCTCCTCCCAGAAAAAAGGAAACCAGTGAAGCGAGTATCGCTAGGAAAATTATCATTTGAGCTCTCAAGGCGAGATCAGCTGATTTGAAAGCCAACAAAGCGAGAACTAACAACGTGACAACACCGATGGCCTGCAGTGGGACACTCGGAAAGTAAAACTGCACAGCTTCAGCAAAACCAGCCAAATAGAAGGATACGCCTAAGGCTTGCGCAAAAAATAAGGGCACCCCAATGGCCGCTCCGGTCTCCAAACCAAATGAGCGGGATAACATATAGTAGGTTCCACCGGCCCCTACTTTCATATTGGTAGCACTAGCAGAGATAGAAAGCCCAGTGAGAAGAGTGATTGAACTCGACATAAGAACGATCACAATAGTTCCAAAGAGCCCAACATTACCTACGACCCAACCAACCCGTAAATACATAATCACACCAAATATAGTTAATATACTCGGAATGAAAACACCTTTAATGGTTCCAAATTTACCGTCGGTTGAAGAAGATAACTTTTGAAAAAGCTTGGCCAAATTTACCGTCCTGACTCCGTTAAGAGTATCAAATTCAGGTTAGATCTGGCAAAAGAGAAACTTAAATATTAGGACAAAAATAAAAAACCCCCGGAATAAATTCCGGGGGGGATGGTGAGGATATCTCGCGCAAGCGAGTAGTGAGCTAAAGTTGGTAATCTAGGCCCGAACCAAGGGATCGGCCTAAAGTATTGGAGACCGACATAGGCTGAATGGAGTATGCTCCACTGGCCTTCTGCGAACCTCCTGAGCCACTTAAAGTATCAATTTTGACTTGATGCTCAGTTCTCATAATATTGTCTGAAGTTGAAGTATAGGTTTCACCGGTCGTTTGATTGGTATAAACAAGCTGCGAAGTAGACTTCTTATTTGTCTTCCATGTTATGTAACGATCTTCACCGATCGCCTTTTCGGCAACATCATAAATGTCCGGCCTTTCACCTTGATTACATGGGTTAAATGAGAAAACCAAAGGCAATTCAAAGTTTCTTGGCTTTAAAACTTCCCAACCTCTCGACTCTAAGTCTCTATAGGCTTGTTGAGGTTCAGAATTGTTATCGTAGTCAAAGAATTTCCGGTTCCCCGCTTGGCCACAAAGAGGATCTTTACCTGGCTCTTCTCCGTCAGGTATCTTACGCATCATTGCAACCATTGCGATATGGTACCTTGGGCCTTGATAGTATTTTAAATTCATTAGAACTGACTGACCCTCTTGTAAATCAAGCGCAACACTTGAACATCCCATTCGAGTGGGAGTTTGACCGTCGTTATCCACGAGCTCTTTATAAACTCCATCTCGGTCACGATACTCCCAAGTAGCCCCGTCATCACTGAGAATTGCAAATTCATACTTACCCGAAGGCTGATCATCCCTTAGCCTGAAGACCGTTCGCATGCTCAACGCAAAATCCTCTATTAGAACTTCATCGTTGTCATCCCTAAGGGCCTGTCCTAAGTGATTCACAAAACCCATATCAAACTTTCTCGTTCTTACATTTAAGTCACTCAAAAATATGACTCTTGGCGATTTAACCCCATTGTCGATATAGTCTTGAACTTTCGTATACCTTTCGCCCTCGCCGACAGTATAAAGATCGGCTCTAATGCCTCGGTAATATTCGTTAGAGTTTTGTTGATTATCAGTAAAAGGATCACAGACCGTCTTTTGCGGTGGATACATATTAACATCGAAAGGAGAATATTCGGGAGTTTCACTAACCTGGTTAGACGCCTCATTAGAAGAGTTTTCACCACAGGCACTAAGGAACAATAAAAAGATTGTTGCTAGTAACCCCATCCCCCGTAACATTCTTAATCCTCCCCAAAAAATAGAATGTAAAAACTAATTCTCGCTTGGCTCACGAAAACATTTTTCTCTCTCATCTAGACTAATGACTAAGTGGGAATAAGAAAATATTTTTTGAAGATTGGAATCGAAATAGAACTCTAAGAGTTCTACACTTTTTTTAACATTCACAGAAACTAAAAATAAATGAAAAAAAGTTCGGCAAAAAAACCGAACTTCGAAAAAAGCTAAAGAAAATGACCAACTTATAGCATCTTACTTAGAGACACTATAGATGGAGCCTTCAAAAGACTCCACTTTTGATTTCAAAGCTAGAAAGTCATCTTGATAAGATTTATAGGTCTCAGGCATTGATCCAATCCTTCCATCAATCAATGCAACCTTTTTCATCGCAATTGAGTGGATCCGATTGAAGACTTTGTGTTTTTCTAAGTAGCCCAAGACTGTATAGGTTTCGACTCTAGAAATCTCTTCTAAATTAAACAAGTACCAACTCAGTATATTCATGTCTTTAGATATAGTGACTTCAGAGCGCAATTGAGCAGGAACTCGAAGTTCTTTAGGCATATCCATGTCCCTTTTAAGTCGTTCTTCCTCAGACATACTGTAGATCAAGCCTACTCCAACAGAAATCATTTTTTCTATGGTTTTAACGTTTAATTGCTTACCATCAAGTTCCTGCTGTACAACTTCATAAAAACAGTCGTAATAGGATAGCGCTTCGTTTGAAACACAGTCATTACTAGCCGTCTCAATATTTGCTTCTGATTCCAACCAAAGAACAAATTCGTACTCCTCTTCAATTTGAGCCATTCGAGCCTCTTTGGCAGGAAGCTCCACCTCAATGGCATATAGCATGACACCAGCTATAGATAGAAAAACGAATAGGATGGAAAAGGCTACAACTTCTCTAACTTTATATTTATGAAGTATATGAAGTCTCCGCATCTTCTTTTCGTGAGCTTCTTTCGATTTCTCACAACGATGCACCTCATCTGGATGCGGTCCAACTATCGGTCCCAATTTGTCCCCCCGAGTATAATCCTCAAATATATATAAGAGCAATTTAGGGTCCAAATTACGCTGTAAATCAACTTGATACATCACTAAAAGTTGTACAAATTAGGTAACTTATCATGCTTCAAAGAGATACGATTAATTCGAAACGCATAACTCTTTTTCACTGCGCAGAAATTGATAAACACAAGAGCTAAGAGCTAATTAGATGCCTTAAAATAGGCCTTAAAAAAATTCTCTACGAGTTCAGACAAGGGGCTTGATTTCAAAAGTGGCAAAATGGACTGATGATAGTCTATCAATGAATCATTAAGCTCAGATTCACCTTTCAAAAACCTATAGAGTTCCGTAACTTCCTCTATAGAAACCTGTGAAAAACCTTCGGTATGGGAAATAGGAAGTAAATTATAGAAACGTCGGGATTCAAGATTATATGTCTCGGCGACGACTTTTGCCTTAGTTTCAAATTGCTCTCTATTTAATATCACATGCATATCAGCAGGAATATTGAATGCAACGCTCATAACAGGAATCAGGTTTTCAAAAAACTTGTGAGTCATATAACAAACATCTTGGTGGTGTGGATGGCCGTATTCACCGAGTACGCCGTGGGTGTAAACTCTTTCATAACTCTTTGCACCCACAACTCTATTGATTATTTCTAAACCCTTATCGATGTTTAAACGCTGATCTGGAAGATCTTCTAAAAGCCCATGGTAAATCGAATGTAGTCCTAATCTCTTACCAGCTTCTTCTAGCTCTTGAGTTCTTTCTCCAGCTCTACCTTCTGTTTTCCCACTGGTCATACATAAGAGTTCAAAATCCACATCTTTAACGGACGCAACAAGTCCACCAAAAAACAAACTTTCGTCATCTGGGTGAGCTGTAATTATTAAAGATTTTGATTTTGTTTTAGAGGACATAAAGTTGGAGCCTCCCAAGAGTTAGCCCCTTTATTATGTGCCAATACAATTTATAAAACAAGAATTCCTAGTCGTTATCTTCTGAAATCCCAAGGGAAATCAAAGCTAAAAGATTTACTCCGCCCACAAAATATAGACCATCCCTAACCGCTTCGTTTTTGTTTTGAGAACCTTGATAAAAATTAAGACCTGAAACTAGACCATGTGTAATCAGTCGAATCCACCTCTGCCTCTTTTTGCTCGCTTTTCGACTCTGGTAAAACCCCCTAAGCAGTTCGTTCTTTTGACCCAGCGTTATACTCGGAACAGATTCAACTGCTCGGTAAAAGGTTTCATGCTCAGTCTGGACCATATTTAAGTGAACACCATAGGCAATTGATGCCACAGCCAAACTCTGACTCATTGCAAAGGCAAATTTTTCTAAGTTGTCTGAAGATCGATTTAAGCCTACGCCCCCACCTATCAAAACTAAACCACCACTGATTCCATAGGCCCAAGCAGCCTTACTATTCATTCTTTCTCTTTCAACTAAAGTTAACTCAAACTTCTCCCAAGGTTCTAGAGTTCGTCTTTCAGACCTAGCATCAATCGAGTCCTGGGTGACTTCGACAGCAGATGCGAGCCTGAATCTTTCAGGCACCTGCCCATAGGCCAATGAAGAAAAGAGACTAAAGAAGATAACTAAGCTCAAGAAATATGTCATTGCTATCCTCCTCTCTAAACTCTGAATGAGTCTTCAGCTTTTGACCCATCAAAATTCCAATTCTTAGCTTATCTATCGCAGATACCACACCAAAATTGAGTTGTTCCTCAGAAAGGCGAACAAAGCTCTCGATTAATCCCAACTGATAAAGCACTCCAAGACTAAGTGGAGATTTATCTTCTAACTCAAATCCGCGATAGCGATAATTAACTCCTATACTTAATGCTCCGAAAAAGAATTTATTAGACAAGGGTTGAATTCCAAGACCAAAATCTACAGCAGGCCTGGTTTCAATAGAATCGTACTTTCTATTCACAAAGCTATAGCCGACCATTTGTGCAGACAATACGGGTCTCCAAGGAGTTTCATTAAATTGGTAGACCAGACCAGGCTCAATAATTAAAGCCGTTTGCTTGTTTTTTTGCAGGACCACATCGCCATCGACTATGGCAGAAAATAAATTAAGATCCTCGACAATGAACTTTCGATCAATCAGTCGGCTATTTACACCAATCGAGAGATTTTTACTCAGTTTCGTTCCATATTGAGCTCTAAACTCTCTTTCTTCGAAAAGAGCAATCTTCATTTTTGGCAAAACCGTGTTTCTTATTCCCGAAAAGACTCGAAGCCTATATGGCGTCACAGAGAATGCTAAATTGCTACCTCGATACCAAAGAGAAACTCCTCCCCTAAAGTTAGCCGACCTATCATTTTCAAAAAGATCCTTTAGAAGCTCAATCTCTCGTTTTTCATCTAATAACCTTCGGTAGGTTTGAGCCCTTTCGTAATCATCTGCAACGTAAATGTTGGCCACAAAGCGATTAGAAGTA
>CAZFYV010000003.1:0-30495 GCA_964523195.1 uncultured Pseudobdellovibrionaceae bacterium | reverse complement strand
AGATATCTCTGTAGGTAATACTCTGACCTAATTGAAAAAGAGCAGAGGAATAATCAGGTACATTTTCAGCAACCTGAGTAAGATCGAGAGTTGATCCTGGGTCTTCAATGAGTGACCAGCCATCTGTGATTTGGCTAGCATCAAAAAGGGCTTGCTCATAAAGTGCTTGAGCCTTGTTTTCATCCGCTAACTCAGCTTTGATTGGTCCGACCACATCAGCGTGATCTCTTTCTAATATAAAAATCGCATCGCGAATTTCTTGAATTACAGGGTCTGCTAAATTTTCTGGTTTTTCAGGAGTCAAAGCTCTAACAGCTGCGTTCTGTTGAGCGATTTGCGTACGAACTTGAGGTGAAAGAAATTGAGGTTGCTGTTGTGGAAGCCCAGTATTTTGCTGAAGTGGGGTTACGGGTTGAGCGACACCAATTCGGTCTTCATCGTATACGAGAGTTTCGGCGGCTAACTTCTCGGCGTACTTCAAAAGTACGTAAGCTGTTTCCGGCTTATTCTCATGACCACCATCCTCGAAAAGCATGGCTGCCTGAATAATGTTAGAGACCTTACTCTCAGGAGAGTTTGCAAAGGCCATAATTGGACTGAAAGCTACTGAAATAGATAATAGTATACGTAAAAGCACACCTGACTCCTTAATATGAATAGCGCACTATAACGCAGCGAGTTATATAAAGCCAGGTATTTTGTTCATTTTACAGGGCCAAGCCGCATAGAACCGCAAACTCCGTTGACGGCGCCATCTGTTTGGTTTAACTGTAGTTCTTTGGATTTGATAGTGACGAAATTGGGCACTTTTTGAGAGTTGAGTTTCGGATCTTACTAAAAATCTAGAAATATCTGTTTGAGGTGGTGTGGCCGAGCGGCTAGGCAGTGGACTGCAAATCCATCTACGGGGATTCGAATTCCTCCACCACCTCCATTTTTCTAGCCCCGCAGGCGTTAGCCGAGGAGCAAGAAAAATGGATCCCATTTCCTTCAGATACTCTTCTCATCTCGAAAACTAGAACTCATTCGGCATCGGTCATGTGGCATATCCACACTCCCTTCTGCTCTCAATCGTTCTATTTCCGATCTGCTCGAGTCTCTTTGGAAATCAGTTTTAGCCTTCTAATCCAACAGAATAGCGTCTATTCGTTGAGCCATTCATAAGTGATTTTGAAGTGGAATAATCTAGTCTTTTTCCAAGCTTAGAGTGTGTAGAAATATTTCTAAATGCAGGTAAATTTACCATCGAAGTTAGGTCCTAAATTTACAATTCTCTTCAACTAAGATATCCATAAATTTCGTTTTTAAGGGTAAGAGTTGGGAGAAGACTTATGAAATCTTTGGCGTTTTTATTGTTGTGCTTGTGTTCGTCATTTTTGATTGCCTGTGGTGGAGGCAGTGGATCTGGTGATTCCGGCAATGGACCTCAAGACCCATCTGATAAGGACCCAACTGGTTTCGCTCTAGATATAGATACCAATGAAATTCTTGGAAAAGAATATTACCTTAAAGCTCCATTAGGTTTTGCTGATGTTCAGTTTACTGACCGTATTCAGGGTGAGGGAACTAATCTAGAAAGAAAACAAAGGATTTTTTCTAAGACTTTTCAGAATCAAAAACTCATGGACAAAGCCCAAGTTCAAAGTGCTGATAGTTTTTGTACATTGCAGGTTGAAACAAGTGTGAATACAAGACCATCTGATGTGAATTTTGAAAAAGGATACCTCACAAAAGGGAGCCTTTCAGAGTCGGTCTCTCAGAAAACAAGAAACAATAAGCAAGTTAAAGAAGCTAACTTCAGTCTTTATTTTCAAAAGGGTGTATTCCAGGGCTTTTTCTTGAATTGTAAAAACACTCTGAATTCGGCGCAGATAAATACACATATCGGGCATCTCCTAGAAATTTCTGATAAGCCGCCTATTCCAACCACACCTGTTGTTAAAACAATCAAGCCGAAGTCTATTAGTGTTCAATATGTGTCGGACCCTACTGACCAAGCTTTTCCAACAATCAATCACGTGATCAGTATCGCTAAAAAAGATTTGCCTAAAGAAAAGCGTTTCAGCTTAGATTTGAATGTCTATATGGCAATTCCTGGCGGGAAAAAGCAGAAGCTTGCCGGGCCTATACGTCTTCATAACCCGGTGGATATGGTTGCAGGCTCTCTAATGCTCACATTTGCCTTTGGTAAAAACGATTCTTTCTCGAGTCAAGTGATCAACCGTTTGCGACTTGTTCAGTATGAGTTTGTTACTGCAGAAAATAGAGGGTTCAGAATTGAGATGAATCAAGTTTGCAGTGATAACAAAGGCAGTTTTTTAGATCTCTCAAAGAGTGGTATGGGATGTCCAACTCATATTCCTTCTACGCTCATGACTAAAACAATGCTTGTTGCGGCTATGTCATGTAACGATGACAAATTTAGTCCCACTAATATCGGCAAAGTTTCGAAAAGGCAGAAAAACTCTCAAAGCCGTCCAAATGGCCAATGTAGGCAACTCATTTGGGATTTGCTTGAAGATGGGTTAACCGAATCTCAGGTAGCTGCGGTTCACTTTTTCACTCGAAATGCTAAAAAATCTAAGAATAGCTGCGAGAAGATGAGATCTCATATTGGATATCGCTATATCAAAGATGTAGAAAGACAAGACTCATTACTATTCGGTCGAGATAATGTAACTCCAGTCACGGATGAAGACCTTTATGAACTCTGTTTGGGGATGAATAGCTAACTTTTTTTGATGGTTTGATTTACAATAAAGGTCTTTACCTAATTGGTGAGGACTTTTTTTACTCGACTGAACTGAGATAGATTGTCTACAAACTTTATTTGCTCAACTTTTGATTCGAGGGGAGTGGTTAGGTCGGCTACTGGGATCCATCCGATGGCAAGTCGTGGATCACCCCAGTGAAATCCCATTTTGTTAAATCGACTTTCGTGAGCTTTAAACCAAGCTCCAATAGCTGTCCATTTTCGCTCTATTCCTGACTTCCCAGAACTCGGTCCAAACCAGAAGTAAGAGTCAGCGCTTAAGTTTTTAAGTGGCAAAATATGCTCGTCTTCAGCAATTTCATCTTGTGCATTGAAAAGCTCAAAGAGATGTCTTCCCACTTGGCAGTAGTTGACATAAACAGTTCCAAACTTTTTTGCAATTGTGAACTGTTCATAGTCATCATCAATGAGTTCCTGTTTAAAGTGCTCATGGAAAGTTAGAATAATGGCAGCGTTTGTTTGGCCGGTTTCAGTTTCAACAGTTTTAGAGCGTTCTAGAGTTTCAAAGGCATGGAGCAAATCATTAAACTTGTGCCAAGCATCGTAAGACTTTTCAGTTATTCTTGATGCGATAAGGTGACTATCAGCAAAATGAACATGTAGGTCATTAACGCTTTTTTGTATGTTATTGTGGTCAAACTGATAGTCAATCAGACCTGGCTCTAGTGTGTTGAGTTCTGCAATACATAGCTCTAAATCCTTTGTTAGCTTTTCAAAGGAACTGTATTTTGAGTCTTTAAAATTATACCATCGATCGGCCTCGTAAATAGTACTTTGAGTAGAGGCATTTTTTAAGCTTTCAAACCATCTCTCAGCTGTAATATTATTTCTCACAGAAAAACTTAGACTCATTTCTTCATTTTGGTTTTCTACGACAAGCTCAAATTTTTTAGACATGAAATCTAATCCTCCCAAAAGCCTAAATACGAACTTAAAATCAGAATAATATACCTGATTGATGTGTCAAATCTTCACTCGGCGAGGTTAACATAAATTAAGGTTTTGTGAAGCTTGAGATACTAGAATCTGTTGGTAAAAAGTGAATCAATATGAATCGCTCTATTCAGCCTGATCGTTCCTAAAACCTCAAATCTGATTGCGCAAAAACCAAAGCAAAGTACCCGAAATGAGGTAAGTTTCAGGCCTATAATTACCGATAAAAGTCCTGATGAGAGTGATTGATAAAGTCGTCGGTTTGTTTCTTCCTTCTGAGGAAATTCCGACTCTTGAACGAGAACAAAGGATCTTCTTAGCAAAGTTGTGCTTCGTTATGGCATCAATTTGTTTCGCCTTTTCTTTACTCCGCTACTTTGTCAACGAAGCCTATATTATGGCTCTTTCAAATTTTATAAGTGCTACCTCCATGATTATTCCATTGATCATGATTAAAAGAAAATTTTCGATAGTATCGTCGGCATCTACTTTGTTAGGTCTGGCTTCATTGGGAATATTTGCCATGTGCTTTCTCTCTGGTGGAATCAGATCGGCCACAATTGTTTGGTATGTATTGTTTCCACTTGCTGGTGGTGCTCTCGTGAGTCGAAGGTGTGGTCTGATTTTTACTGGTTTATCAGTAATTCAAGTGGGGATTCTCGGTGGTTTAGAGGTCGCTGGTTACCAGTACATCAATGAGTTTGGTACTGACCCTAGTAAACTCGCTGTAGTTTCACTACTAAATACGATTGCCGCACTAGGGGTTGGATTTGCCATTAGCTCCCTCTACTTAAATTTAAAACAGAATGTCATTGAAGGACTGAATAGTACCCTTGACGAACTAAATTTAACCAAGAGTACTTTGGAAAAGAAGCTCGACGAAAACAACCTACTGTTACGGGTGATCTTTCATGATATTGCCAACCCTTTGGCAATATCTGTGGGGAGCACAAAAATCGCCCGTAAATTAAATGGTAATAGTAGTCTAGATCGTTGGCTTGAAAAGATTGAGCGAGCAAACAAAATTCAGAAGATGGTACTAGCGAAAGTAAAGTCCCTTCAAGCGGATATGCCCATGGAGATAAAGCCAATTAACCTTGGGCAGGTGGTTAAAGAAGTGGAATTCATTTTTGAGGACAAACTCAAGGATAAAAATATAGAGTTTAACTACGACCATGAATCTTTGAGTCAGACTTGGATTATGGCGGATGAGGTTATCTTAACTAATGAAATATTAAGCAATTTAATCTCGAATTCTATAAAGTTCTCATACAAAGATTCCAGAGTTAAAATTCAGATCGATAGTGATGATCAGTTTACGATTTTAAAGATTGTGGACACGGGTATCGGTATGAGCAGAGAGAAGCTTGAAGAGGCTTTTAGACCCAATACTCTATCAGAACTAGGTACCGATGGAGAAGTTGGTTCAGGTTTTGGTTTGAAAATAGTTAAAAAAACAATCGAGGCTTTGGGTGGAAAATTAGAAGTTCAATCCAGTACAGAGGGGGAGACTAAGGGGACATCCTTCATATTGTATTTTCTCCCTGCAGAAATGAATGATCAGCACTCGCAGTCTGATCAAGGTTCCGATGGTCAAAAAATCGCTTCCTAGACCCAATTTCTTAAAAGTTTGAAACCTGTTTCATGATATAACCGAGGCAGTCTTTTTTTATAACATCAATGTTCTTTGTAAACATGGATGGAATGACCTTCTCTTTGATAATGAGCTCGTTGTTTTCTATTTTAAAATAGGTGTCGAAAATATCATTGTCTTGGTTATCTAAAACGACAAATGGCTGTTTAAGAGCGCTAAAGCTCGCAAAAGAGTTTCCAGGCAAGAGTTCGCCGAAGTTGAGTCTTTCAAAATTTTCCGGAAAGTTAAGTTTGTGTCCATTTTCCGAGAAGCCAAAGTCTTTATGAAACTCTTCTTTTAAAACTATGCGACCAACTGTTTCAAATATACTAGTGTCAGAAGCTGGTTGGTCATGCTCAAGGCTATCTAGGTGCATGACATCTAAGATAAATTGGAAAGCCTTTTCCACACCTTCTATCTGTCCCGATTGACCGCATTCTAAAGTCACAGACGGACAAATTTGAGAGAAAACCACAGACTGAGCATTGTTAGGGTTTTTAAAATAAACTAGGGTACGCGAAAACAATGAGCCAAGATACACTGACGAGGGTTTGAGATGGTTAATGCAAGCATAGAAAGGGTTTGCTCCTGTGTTATTGTGAATGTCTATGCTAGCAAACAAAGGCCCTTTTTCTTCTGCAAAGCTTTTTACTCTGTGGGCCAGTCGATGTTCTTTGCTGCCCTGATCTTCTAACCAAACTCTATTATAATCTTGTTGCCCTTCAATAAATCGTAGGTTTTGTTCCATGGCATAGACGTTTCCGACAAAAAGAATCAATGACCTGGGTAGTTCCTGTTTACGAATAAATTCTTGAAGTCTCTGCAGGACATAAAAACTTGTAGTTTCATTTCCGTGCAAAAGAAAGCTTAAAAATAAGGGTTGTTTCTTTCGGCCTTCGAGATCAATAATCGACGGTGTGTTGAATACCTGCCGCACCTGGCGGGGCTCCAAGCCAGAGAGGTTTCCTGGGAAGTTGTCATAAAAATGCAAGGGGACTTCTACAACTGCCATAAGTGAACCGGATCTCCCTTTCTCGGGTACTAGTGGTATGCCTTGGAAAGAGCTTGAAAGTCACGTCCATAGCAGCTTACAAAAGACCTTTGCCATTGAGTTCCATTTATTCCGCTCAGCACTCTATGGTGAAGGATATCATTTAAATAGTAGTCAACTTCTTGGGTGCTTACACCGCAGTCAATTAAACCTTTAGCTGCTTTAGGGATCAGGTCTTCCAGAATTAGACTGTTGAGAGCTTGCTCTTTTCCAAACCATCTGACTTTTGCGTCAAGGCCACTTTGAGCTGCTGAATAAAAATTGTTTTTGCAGTCAGTAAAGGTCATCGACTCCTCTGGAGCCTTATCAAGATTTGCGTAGTATTGTGTGAGGCCGATAGAAAAAGCATTGTTAGCTACAATATCGATAATACTTGGGCCTGAAGCCATAGCTCTTTGTTCGACTCTAAAATGAGGAACCCCTTGTTTGTTGAAGCCTATAATTGGCCTATTCCATCGCCACAAGGTACCGTTGTGAAATCGAAGGTGGTGTAAAGCCTCTGGGGCATCATCAAAATGAATTGGTATAAGTGGCGAATAGCCATCGAGATTTTCTAGAAAAACTTCTAGTGGGCTCCTGCGAATGTAGCCGGTTCCAAAAGTAACTCGTCCAACTCCTTGTCCTTTTTTGTCTCTAAATTCCTTGAAGCAAACAGATTGTTCGAAAAGAGGGATTCGAGTCTCACTCCAAAGGTCATGGCCATAAAGAAAAGGTGAGTTAGCCGCAATAGCCACAGATGGAATTGAGCTAATGAGAGAGGCGTTGTAGACTCGTCTAAAATCCTCTTGATTGGCCTGAATATGAACTTGGATCGAAGTTGAAGCCGCTTCAATTAAAAGGTGATCAAGAGTCATTTCAAAGTGATCAAGACCCTTGATGTCAATTTTTAAAGGTTGGTTTTTTCTCAGCCAAAAGATTTGATCATTTAATGCCTTGTAGCGATTGCCTTCGGACATATATTCCATTTGTAACATTTCATCGCGAACCATTGGGTGAATCCCAACAAGCATTGGGTTTAACTTCAATTTTTCAGCGACGCTTTGGCAGTTAGACCAGGTTTTTTCTAAGTCCTTCTGAAGTTTAGTGAGGCAGTTCTTTTCCACAATAAGTGGCTCTGTGTTGAGTTCGAAATTAAATTTCGAAATTTCCTCCACAACATTTTTATCCGCACAGTTTGTGAGAAATTCATCATTGGAGGGGCTTGGGATATGGTTTTGATCTACTAGCCAGGCTTCCACTTCAAGGCCAGTTGGAGTTTCTTCTCTATATTCAAAGGCTCGTCCTTCGATCATCTTTTTTAATTCTAGAGTTTCCTCTCTCAGTTTGCTTGAAAAGACTTGGTGGTCTTCCTTTTCAAAGTGAGTTTGTTCAATAGATTCCCCCATTAATTGCCCCTTCTTTAAGGTTAGTTCCAGCCAACAACATCCTTAAGGTGAATGACTTTGTTAGGATCAGATTTAAACTGAGGATCGCCACTCACATAGTTTTCTAAAAGTCTAAGGGCGTCAGTGGTCGTAAAGATGCCGACGAGTTGTTGTTCTTTGTTGACCACGAGAGCTGAACCGTACTTACTGGAAATCATAATGTTCAAAACATTTGCAAGAGGTTCACTTTGATCGACGACAAATGGCTTGTGCTCAATAAGCTCATCTAAAGTCATCCAATCGTAGTCCTCTTGGCCTTTATAGCGGAGAAGGTCGCGCTCACTCACAAGACCCACGATCTGGTCTTGATCGATAATTGGGAGATGGCGAATATTGCACTCCTTCATATAAATCTCAGCTTTTGCTAAAGTTAAATGTGGATCTGCCACGTAAGGAAACTTAACCATTGCCCCGCGAATATCTCTGTACATAATAAATTCCTTTTTAGATTTAGTTGTACTTGCTGTTCAAGAGACCCGGGTTGTAACAAGCCTCTTGAATCAAAAAAGAATCAATGCTTTTCAGTAGCCTTTACGCCTTTTTCATAAGTTTCGTAGATATAAACAGGTATATCTAGATCGGCGAGTGAGTCTTCAAGCATTGGTTTCACATCCGACCAATCGAGTCCGCCGACACCAGTTGCAATTTTAGTGATTGCTAAACTTTTATAGTCATTTTCTTTAATTTCTTTGTGAAGATTTCTCAGGCAATGGTTGAGGTGTTTGAGTTTGGCTTTACCTGGATGAGTGTTAGGGGAGCTTGGATGTTCTTGAGTCATCATATTTACTATCGCAGGACCTTGAGGACCTTTCCATGACCATAGTTCCCCCTCTTTAGGATGAGTCGTTTTGCAATAATGACGAAAGTCTTTGTATAGAGATGGCCAGTTTTCACGAAGACTCAAAGCTAAGCCTTGTTTGAAGTCATCTTGAGGGGCCACTCCGTGGACAAGTGCATCGGCTTCTGTAAGAAGAATATCACCTTTAACATATTGAATCATTGTTTCCTCCATAAGTAATTCAAGACATTTCGTCTCGCTCATTTTTTGTGGATCGAGGTATCTGAGCCATATTGCCCCGAATTCAACTACCACGAGCCTATAAAGGACTTAAATTTCAATATGCGTACCATTAACAAGAATTTATAGGGATCTAGCGTTCTAGAATCTTATTTTTTCATTCCATTCATCATGGAATTCAGCATTTGATCGACAAGATCATCTAATACTTTTCTTTGGTCTTCTAATTCTTTTGGATCGATTAAACCCATTTGTGCAGCAATATTCATTCGGCCATCGACAGCTAGAGATACCAGGCCGTGGACAGAGGACCAAATACAGTAGGCATGATTCAGGGGTTGTCCTTCTTTAATGACCTTTTCGCTTTGAAGCCAAGTTACCATTTCTATAAGATGGCCAAAGGACTTCGAAGATTCTTCTAAAAGGGAAGGGTGGTCTGACTTGTCCATCTTTAAGGCGAACATGAGTTTATAGTGTTGAGGATAGTCTAATCCAAAGCGAATATAGTTTTTGCCCATTTGATAAAAGGTTTCGGTGGGGTCACTATGGTCTTTTTCAATTTGCTCCAAATAGCCGTTGAACTTTCGAAAGCCTTCTTCAGCGATTGCAGCCATGAGACCGTCTTTGTTGCCAAAATGTTTAGCGGGAGCTCCATGGGAGACACCAATGGCTCTGGCAAGGTCTCGCATGGAGAAGTTCATTTCACCATCTCTGAGGTACTGAAGTCCCATCTCTATACAGGCTTCCCTAAGATTGCCATGGTGGTATGTATCTGTTTTAACTGGCTTTTTAGAAGCCATAGGATCTCCTTTTAAATAAAAGTAGACACTGGTGAGATTTTTGTAGACAGTGACTACTTTAAAAGTATACAGTGTCTACATGACTAAAACAAGACTTTATCTCACCCCTTTAATTTTATGGCTCACTTTAGGGCTGGCTTCAAGCCTAAACGCCGAAGTGATCAGTGTTCAATCTCAACAGATCGCGATTCAACTAATAGATTCTTCGATCAATTTAAATATTAGGCTGAAAGAGTTTGTCGATAACTCCTATTATCGAGCTGATTTAGAAGTTCCTGATAAACGCTTCTTACCGACGTCAAAACAAAGAATCAAAATTGAGCTATCGACAATTGATTCAATAAAAGTGTTCGCAGAGGTAGAGGCTTGCGAAAAGCTTAATTGCCGAGTTCGAGTTTTCTATCCCTATCGAGGTTTGAAAGGTCAAAGGGCTCAAGCGAATTGGCCTTGGCATCCGAAGTTTTTACCACTTGTGCCTTTGTCTTCAGTTATTTCTCCTGAAGGAAAAGAAACTGTCTTACGCCAGCTACATTCAGGAGAAATGTTTGTTTTTGTTCGAAATGGGGATGTTGTTGAAAAAAGAAAGATCGTCATTTGGAATGATAGCCCAATTTTAGGCTTAGTTTTATCGGGGCTTGAGTCCGGAGATCAAATTGTCACGGCAGGTTTTGAGCGATTGATCGATGGGCAGAAGGTGAGGCTTGTACGATGATTGATTTAAATTTTAAGTTTTTCCGAATTTCATTTTCTGTTTTTGTAACTATGTTGATACTTGGAATTATCTCTTGGCAGACGATGCCAAGAGAAGAGGATCCTAGGCTCAAAAAACGTTTTGGAAACATACAGGTAATTTATCCAGGGGCCACAGCGGAAGAAATTCATAGGCTCGTTGTTGGTCCGCTAGATGACGAGCTTTCTAAAATAGATGAAGTTAAAAAAGCAGATGCCCTTTCTAGGGCGGAATTTGCCTTTATAGATCTAGAGCTGAAATCTTCAGTGGATACTGATATTGAGATTAATAGAGCCTGGGATGAGGTTGAAAATGCCATGGAGAAAGCAGCCAGTGATTTTCCAGCTGGTGTGAAAAGGCCAGAGTTAGATCGCAGTGTACTCGACCAAGATGCAATAGTAATTGCTATTACGGGTGGAGAGTCAATTCATCATCAAATATCTACATTGCATGACCTGGAGTCTAAACTTTTAGCAACTCCACTAGTGGCTTCTATAAATAGGTTAGCCGAACCAGGGGAGACGATTCGAATCAATGTGGATGAAGAAAAGCTAGAGAAGTTAGGTGTCAGTTTTTTTGAGTTAGCTCAAACTTTAAGGCAAGCCAATGAAAAAGTTTCGTCTGGTGGAATTCAATTTTCTTCAAAGAAGTTAACTTTAAAAACGAATTCGAGTTTCTCTTCAATAGAAGATATAAAAAGTTTTTCGATCGCCTTGTCTAACGGGGAGTCCGTAAGGGTTGATCAATTAGCTCGGGTTGAAAAGACGATTCAGGAACCCCGGGAGCTTTTGTTTCGATTAAACGGAAAAGAAGGCTTGGGTATAGGGATCGTTCCACAAGAAAATATCGATCTGATCTCCTTTGGGGAAAACGTTAAATCGACATTAAAATCTTTCGATTCACAAAAATATGGTACTCAAGTTGATATTGTCAGCTTTCAACCCGAAAATGTGAAGACCCGGTTATCCGAACTGAGTGGCTCCCTTTTACTTGGAATAGTTATTATTGGTGTCGCCCTTGTATTTCTGATTGGTTTCCGAATGGGGCTTATAGCTTCCGTTTTAGTGCCTTCAATAGCTCTAGCTTCTTTGGCTGTATTTGCTGTAAGTGGAGGTGTTCTTCATCAAATCTCAATAGCTGCATTCGTCGTATCACTTGGACTTCTAGTGGATAATGTTATTGTAATCATGGAGGCTGTGCAAACGGCCATCGATGGAGGGCATTCACCACTTCAGGCAGCCAAAAATACAGTAAGAGAACTGGCATTGCCCTTAACGGCTGCAACAGGAACCACGGTCGCCTCTTTTGTACCCATGTTGGGGGCTTCGGGAACCACGGCTGACTTTACAAGAACAATACCTTTGGTAGTTGTTATTACTTTGGTTGTTAGTTTTATTGTGGCTTTATTTATTACGCCAATTATTTCTAAATCAGTTTTGAAAAGTGGAAACTCTCTTGATTGGTCCAAAGCGCAGGGCTTGTTTAGTCGATTTGCTAACTTTGTAATAGCTCGTCCTAAGGTGATGGTCGCGGTGACTATAGTCACCGTTAGTTTCTCCATGGCATTTTTTCCTCAGCTTAAGCAACAGTTCTTTCCGTCGGCCGATCGGAATCAATTGGTTGTAGATATTAAACTCCCGGAAGGGACACACTATTCAAAAACGGATCTTGTTGCTTCCAAAGTTGAAGATTTTTTGATGAATCAAGATTCTATCAAGCAGGTCGCCTCATTTGTTGGAGAGGGAACACCGAGATTCTTTTACAATCTAAATAGAGCTCCCAAAAGCCCACATGTTGCCCAGATGATTATACGTTTCGAATCCGCTCCTAAAGCTGTTGAGGAAAAGCAACAGATTCAACAAAAGTTAGATGATCTCGTTCCAGAGGCTCTGGTGATTGTAAGGGGCTTAAATCAAGGTCCTCCAACAAATGCTCCGATCGAATATAGAATCTCATCAACTAAAATTGAGGATCTGAATGAAGGAAAAGATCTACTTATTGGTGCCCTGAGGGATACGGCAGGTACCACGAAAGTTAGGTCGACCTTGGGGATAGGAGCCCCAGTAATTAAGTTTACTGTAGATGATATAAATGCCTCCCAGTTTGGAGTTACGAGATCTGTAGTTGGGTCAGCCCTGTTTTCAAGAACTCGAGGATTGGAAATAGGCGCTTACCGATTTGGAAATGAGACTTTTCCAATTATTCTTGGAAATGAGAGTTTAGAAAAATACACTTTAAATGAGCTAAGTGATATTCAGATTCTTCAAACTCGAACAAAATCACTGAAGTTAAACCAGTTGGTTAAAACAAGTCTTGAGTTCGAGCCTTCTGTCATTCAATCCAGTAAGGGCACCTATTATACTCAAGTTCTCTCTGAACTTTCGCCAGGAACAGGATTTAACCACGTGGTTAGTCGTATTAGTCAAAAACTTAACGAAGATGATAGATTTTCGAAATACAACATTGCTATCGATGGTGTTGCTGCAGAGTCAGATGAAGCCAATACAGCCATATTTAAGGTTTTACCTTTGGGCTTACTCTTGCTCTTGATATCCTTGTTAATTCAGTTTAACTCCTTCAAAAAAGTATTTGTGGTTTTCGGCGCTGTACTTCCGATTTGGATTGGCATTGTTCCGGGGCTCTTAATAACTGGACAGCCCTTTGGCTTCTTTAGTCTTCTAGGACTACTCGCATTGGTGGGGATTGTTGTAAACAATGGTATTTTGATAGTCGATCAAATAGATGTTGGTATTAAAAATGGATTGACCCAAAAGAGCGCAGTTCAACAAGCAGTTATTCGTAGGCTAAGGCCAATTATTTTGACAACGGTGACCACCGTCTTAGGCTTACTTCCTCTAGGATTTACAAGTGCAACTCTTTGGCCTCCATTTGCATGGACCATGATCTTTGGTTTAATGGCTTCCATGGTGTTTACTCCAATAATTGTTCCGTCTCTCTATTTGATCTTTATTAGGGAAAAGAAAGTAGAAGCACCAAAGGAGAGTTCAGTGTTAAAACCCATGGCCAGTTTAACAATGGGGGTGCTCTTCGTTTTGATTCCTCTAAGTCCTAAGGCTGAAACGGTAAATTTTGAATCTCTCACAAATTTTATCGAATCACATCCAGTTGTACGTTCCGAAAATAAGCTGACTGATGAAAGGCTTGCTGAGAAAAAAAGAATAAGGTCTCAAGCGCTCTTGCCCACGGTACAGGCGACTGCACGGAAGGTGTTTCGTGATCGAGAGTTAGAGTTTCAAACACCCGTAGGTAATTTCGGTGGAACAGGGCTCGAGCAATCATCAGCAGATTTGACACTCATCCAGCCTATTTATCGACCAGGCAAGCTGGATGGAGAGTCCCAGGCTTTGGATTTTGAAATTAAGGCTCAAAGGCTCTCAAAGCAAAGAAAGTCTGAAGCTGTATACAGAGATATAGTATCGACCTTTGCTAAGCAGCTCGAAATCAAGGTCATCAGGGACTCACTCGTTAGTTATATAAAAAAGCTAAAAAGACAAAGATCTGAAATTGTTCGCTTACAAAATCTTGGGAGAGTGACTTCAGTTGATCGATTAAAAGTTGATTTAGCTATCAGTGAAGGAGAGAGTACACTTTATCGTGTGGAAGAGACTTACAAAGCTATGAAAATATCTTTAGCTTCAGCATTAGGTAAGACGGGTCAATACACGGCTTTAGAGATCAAAAGTTTTGAAGCTTGGAAGCAAAAAAATATTAGTTTTAAAGAGGTCGTTCCTGATGAGCGGGCTGATATAATGAGGCTAGCTAGTCAAATTAAAGCTCTAGATTCTCGGAAAAAATCGATTAATAGATCTTATTTGCCTTCTGTGAGCATAGTTGGAAATACCAGATGGGAAGACCCAACAGCTTTTTCTGAGAGTCAGTCTAGTTTTGTAGGGATTCAAGCCCAATGGAATATATACGGAGCCCATGAGAGGGAGTTCCAAAAACAAAAAATTGAATCCTTGAAAAATTCACTAATTGCTGGAAAACGAGCCATGGAGCTCGGGGCTTATCGAGAAGTCAGCATTTCCATGGCCTCACTCAGTTCCCTGATAGATGAGTACCCAAGAAGAAAGAAGGATTTTTCGCAGGCTCAGAAAGTCGTGCAGCTTGAAGAGAAGAGATACCTTCAAGGAAAAGCTTCACTCAATGACCTTCTTGAAGCAGAGTTTTTGTTGCAACAGAAGACAGAAGAACTTCAATCCTTGCCATATAAGATTATGGCAGCCTGGTCCAAGGTGAGGTACAGTCTCGGGAAGTAAGTTAATGCCCGCAATAATTAAAAGGGGCCATATCAAAATGAAAGTGATTATGGTGTAAGCGATCATAGTTCGGCCCCAAAGCGATTGAGAAATAGTTGCATGCGGAGCTACCAATTTGGTGTAAGAACTTTGCCTTTTGATTTTTCGCTGTCCAATCCTTTTCAATAACGATCGCTTTGCCATTTTCTGTTGTAAAACCAAGAATATCTATAGCGTTGGCAAATGCATGTTCACTGAGAAGAGATTTCATGCCTCGATCTGATCTACAGTTATAGGTTCCAATATGTTTGATGAATCTGATATTCTCTTGAAAGTAGGCCTGTCCTGCAGGGTCCACTCGCTCTGTCAAAAATTTATGAAGTTGAAGAGTCATCTGGCATGTCATCATAACTGGAGAGGACAAATCGAACTTACCTAATCTTTCAATTTTGAGGTGGCCACTAAGGTGACATCCATTGGCGTTTTTAGAAGACTTAAGTTTTTTAAATTCAATTCCTCGTTTTGTGAGATCATTGAAGCAATCTTCATCGTTTTTAAGTGCGATATATTTTGGACGATACTTGTTGTAGTACTCAACGGTCCAAGTCATGGCTCCAGTATTGAGAAGGGCTCTTCGAACAGGAGGAAACAAATAAGCTATGAGACCGAAGACAAAGAGTCCAAGCGAGAGTAAAATAAGGGTTCGTTTGAATAACTTACTTTTCATTCTCATTAAGCCTATCTTAAAAATCGTGATATCTAGATTTTTAATCCTGAGTCTTACCAAATTTTACTAAATTTAAGCTCTTCTGTGCATATTTTAGGTTTCAGAGGACTGCATATGGCACGATTGATCAAAATTGGTGACATTCGGTTTTAGGCCTGTAGACTAGCTCAGTTCTGATTTTGGGGGATAAATGAAAAAGAATCTAATATTAATTTTGAGCATGATTTGTATTGGTTGGACGAGCTTTGCCACTGACCAACTTGTAACGCCTCAATCTGCTTTTGATCTTGTGATGAATTCTAAAATGGAATTGGTTGAAATCTCCAGAACACCAGGAGCCATCGCATTTGATTGTAAGTTTGAGTCTGACGATTTTGATTTAGTTTTAAATTATTGCCCCTTCGTTGGAGAGGATCCTTTGTATGCCAAAGAGAATCACCCCGACGAAAACTATTATAAAAATCGCCTCCAGTATCTCATCGATTTAGAAGAACGACTGATTGGTGGTGAAATTTATTTTAAATCAGGTTTGGAGAAGGGCAGCTCCTTGCATTTCTATTTCGAAATGGACCCTGTAAAAGGAATTCTTCTTGGGCCAGATGGAGATGACGATCAGAACTATTTTATTTTAGAGTTTGTTTATAAAATGAAAAATGGAATTGAATGCTATGCTTCGACTGACCCCAACACAACTGTGAATCAAGCGATATGTCTCAATAATGCTCTGGGTGAATTTAATGATCCGAATATGTTGGAGTGGAAAAGCCGAGCTCTTATGTGGGTCGATCAGCCCGGTACTCCAGAGTTTAAGCAGGGAAAAATCTTTTTGATGGATCTCTATTCGCGATTAAGAAAGGCTATCAAAAGACATGATTATACAACTCCAGACAGGTTGCCTCTTCCTAAGAGCTACTAAGTCGTGTTCAGGGTTTTTGTATTTGTTATTCTAACCTTAAATTTTAATGCTCAGGCGGCTGAGTATATTCCCGTTCCCATTCCAGAGGTGGAGATGGAATGCGGTCAAGAGAGTCAGCCTCTAGAATGGTCTTACTGTATTCACAAAAAACGAGGAAGTCGCAGCCAAGATGTGCTGTATTATATGCACGCGAGAAATGGGAATCCGACCTGGTGGAATGACAAAGATTACCACACAGGGAAACTGTATGAAGAATGGGAACAGCAAAAAGTGGATGCTCCCACTGTAGTAAGCATTTCATTCGGTAAATTGTGGCTTCTCACCGAAAACGAGTTTGAGTTTATGGGCGGGCGCCACAATATCTTCCTCGACTCAATAGTTCCCTTAGTTGAGAGCAAGTTAAATCAAAAGATCGATCGTCGGCTGATTGCAGGAATCTCAATGGGTGGTTTGAATACATTGATCCAGTCGCTAAAAGTTAAGAACTTTTACCAAAAGGCTGCCGCTATATGCACTCCTTTAGCGGCAGTTTCACCCCATGATGGTTTTCTAAACGTAGCTAAGTACTTTTTTTCAAGTAGCACGAGTCTTAAAAGAGCTCTAATGCTGTGGAAGTTTTCTAAGGAGTTTTACCCAACTCAAGAGGTTTGGAAAGCTAATGATCCTATTGCTCAGTCGAAGAGCTTTAAGGTTAATGGAGCGCCAGATTTTTATATTACCTGTGGCAAGAAAGATGACTGGGGCTGCATGAAGGGGTCTGAGCTTCTCGTAGAAAATCTTCGAGCTAAAGGTGCTAGTGTGGAATGGGTGCCACGGCCTGGCGGTCATTGCGATATTGACTACATGTCGTTGGCGCGATTTTTATCAAGTCAATAAGGGTTAAGAAGGTGCTTTGTGATAGCAAAACGCATTGGTTATTCCATCGGTGGAATTTTCGTTATTATGCTAACTTTCGGTCCTCTCGTGTTTGTGTATTTTTCTTGGAAAGACACGATTAGAGCTTTGTCCTATGATGGTTCTGAAATGGTCTCGGTAACAGAGTGTGTTTCAGAGCGTTTAAGTGGTAATCGATCCAGATACCGTAGGGTCCCAGTTGGATATTTATCCTCGGGAGAAAAAGTAAAGGGAACCATGGACGAAATACGATTTCTGACAAAGTGTAATGACCTTGTTGGTACTGAGTTGGAAGTGTTATTTGACTCCAAAAAACCAACTCACTCTAAATTCAATACTTTCTTTGAAATGTGGTTTATGGCCATTGTCAGTCTTTTAGTCGCTGCGCCTTACTATTTCGTTTTTGTTAGAGGAGCGATTAAAAAATACAAAAAAAATAGCCCATGAAACGAACTTCATGGGCCTTAAAAGTGGTGTCTGTGATTACTCACAGAAATAGGGGGGATTTGCTAAGTTTCCTTTCGTAAGGCAGGCAAACTCATATGTAATATCCCAGCACCTAGAACCATGGCTATGGCCGATGCCGTGATAATTCCTAATTTAGCGTAGGTGACCAATTGCGGATTAGTAAATGCTAAGCTGTTAATAAACAGAGACATCGTAAAACCGATCCCTGCCAAGAGACCTACCGCAAAAACCTGTTTCCAATTTAAAGATTGAGGGAGGTGTGACCATCCCAGTTTTGTAGCTCCATAGGCGAACAAGAATACACCTACTGGCTTACCTATCAGTAGCCCTAAAATAATACCTAGAGACACATTACTTGTAAGTGCCACTCCGATGTCTACTCCAGCTAGTCCAACGCCTGCGTTAAAAAATGCAAAAATCGGCATAATCACAAAGGCCACCCAGCTGTGTAGTGAGTGAATGTGTTGAGAGTGGACCTTCTTTATCAATTTCACCATCTTCTCTAACTCCGTATGCAGGAGTGATAAAGGCGAGTAGAACTCCCGCAATGGTTGCATGAATTCCCGACTTCAAGAAGAAAAACCAAGTTATCAGACCAAAGACAATTCCAAGGCCAATATTTCTAAAACCAACATGATTTAAGAAAAACAGAAGTCCCAGAGTGACAAATGCCCCGCCGAGGAAGGTCATGGAAATATTGGAGCTGTAAAAGATCGCAATTATAAGAATTGCTCCTAAGTCATCTATAATGGCTAAGGCCAGCAAAAAGATCTTAAGAGGCAGGGGCGCTCTCTTACCAAAAAGAGTAAGAACTCCCAGGGCAAAGGCGATATCAGTTGCCATGGGGATTCCCCAGCCTGAGGCACTTTCAGAACCACCGTTCATTGAAAAATAGATAAGAGCTGGAATGGCCATCCCACCAATCGCTGCAAATATTGAAAAGGAGGCTTTTTTTATGCTCGATAGTTCTCCCACGAGAATCTCTCGTTTGATTTCAAGACCGACCACAAAAAAGAAAATTGCCATAAGGCCATCGTTAACTAGTAATAGAAGGTTTTTCTCCAATGCAAATGTACCGACGCCAATCACTACAGGAGTTGTTATTAGGGAGTTATAAAACTCACTGAGAGCACTTGAATTGGCCATGATCATGGCAGCAACTGCTGCAACAAAGAGTAATATTCCTCCAGAGGCTTCTAGAGCAAAAAACTTTTGAAGTGGAGAGGAGACTTTGTCTACGGCTTTTCGGGCTTTGTTGTTAGGAACTGGTTTTGATACGTGCATTTGCTTTCCCTTTATGGCTTTAAGTGGCCTAGTTGTTGGCCTCTCAAATGAGAGGCCAAGTATTTAGCATTAAGGGTGCACTTACTCCGTGGTAGCGACAACTCTTAAATGCTTGCGTCTTAAATATCTTTTCTTTGATGTACGTCGTTCTTTCCAATTTACAGTTTGACGTAAAATCTTTGCTTGTAAAATACTAATAAGAGTTTGTAACTCTTGGTCCTTTGCTTTGGCAAAGAATACTCCGATGCGAGTTCTCACTTTAATCTTGCCTTCAAATGAGCCCGCCGATTTCTTAAAGTAGCCTCGAACAATAGTAAACTCCGGCAATATGCCTCTTAAGCGCTCCACTAAAGATGAAATCTCATTTTTGTGGGCAGAGGTTATCTCTTTCTTTGGGATATTGAGCTGAATTTCTTTCATGATACGCACCTCCTTATATTCTTACATGAGTTTAAGACTTCTTTAACTTTAAGCTTTTATTAATCATTAATAAAATATATAATAATGAATCAATGGTTCGATTATTATGAACTATGGTAAATCGGAGGAAATTTACGTGAATTGGCTAAACTACCATCATCTCATGTATTTTCGCACTATTGCCACAGAAGGAAGCATTTCCAAAGCCTCCCAAAAGCTCAATGTGGGACAGCCAGCATTAAGTGCTCAATTGAAACAATTGGAGTCAGCTTTTGGTCAAAAGCTATTTGAACGCCGCAATAGAAGTCTTATTTTGACCGAAGCGGGCAAAGTTACATTGCAATATGCCAATGAAATTAATGGCCTTGGAATGGAGCTTATGGAACGAGTTCATCTCAACGAGGGGAGGTTAAAACAACACCTCACGATTGGGGCACTAGATAGTGTACCCAAGCATTTAGTTATTGATGTTTTAGAGTCGGCACAAATTCAAAAAGAATGCTCCATAACTGCCTTGGATGGAACCAGTGATGAATTGTACCGGCAGCTTCAAAGTCACAAGATGGATGTTGTAATAGCAGATCACCATTTCACACCAGATACCGATAATTCTATTTTTTCGAAGTCGCTTGGTAAATTTCGAATCGGAGTTTACGGAACTGATAAGTATGCAAAATTAAAGAAGGGATTTCCTCAAAGTTTATCTGGCCAACCCATGGTGCTCTCAACGAGCCACAGCAAGCTACGGCATGATATCGAACATTTTTTTGAAGCCAATAAAATTCCCCTCAATGTTTCATTAAGTACTCAGGATACAAGCATTCAAAAAATTCTGGCTGAAGATTCTAGGGGACTTATTTTTGAGCCGGAGTTTGCCGTCAAGGGTCAGCTCAATGAAGGGAAGTTGATCAGAATCGGTTATTTACCTGGAGTTCATGCGGAGTACTTTTTAAGCTCCACTAAAAAGCTCGTTGAAAATGAACTTCTGACCTATTTGATGAAAGACTACAAATTCAAGCGACCGAAGTCTGAAATGTTCATGGCTGGCATTTAGAAATTTTGTCACCAGTTACCATATCGACTTCAGAAGCTACTGATTGCTCTAGGTTTTGTGGAATTTTCTAGAGAAGCTAGCGTCCTGAAAACTTTATAAATACGATTGTTTCAAAGACGAGTCTGTCATACCAACTCCTCCAGGGAATAATGGAGGTAAAGTGTATGAAATTACTACTTTCTTTAATGGTATTTGCGATGAGCTCAGTGGCTCTTGCAAAACAAGTAACAGTTACTGTTCAAGTTCCAGCTGATGCGACTCACGTTGAGTTTAAGGTTAAAGACCTAGAAGTTGATACTTGTAACAAGCATAGTTTGGAAGCTCTTACTGGGTGGGGTGCTTTAACAGGTACTTATACTTTAGCTGTTAAATCTACGGCCAAAGGATGCGTAACTCCGGCTACTAAAAAAGTAGACTTGGAAACATTCAACGAGCTAGATGATTGGTTTGGGCAGCCTAAGACAATCAGAGTTAAATTTGACTCTGAGCAAATGTCCAATGTTTCAGTGGGCTTTCAATAGCTTTAGAAAAATGAATCAGAAAGAGGCTCGGTCAATCCGAGCCTTTTTTATTTTCAAGATTCTGATTTTCTTATGACCTTGTCAAAAACCTCATAGAGTGTTTCTCGCAACCATTTGTGTGCAAGGTCCTTACTGGTTTTTTTGGTCCAATAAAGCTTCACTTTAAAATCTCCCATTTTCAGTGGTGAATCAAAAACCTGAATATTGTGTTTCTTGGCGCATAGTTTTAAAAATCTCTTAGGAGCCGTCAGAATACAATCACTCTTCTCAACGACAAAGGGCGCACTGGAAAAGTTAGAAACAGTATGTGTAAGCCTTCTGGATCGATTAATTCGTTCCAAGGCTGAATCAACTACGCCTTTTGTTCGATCCCCACTGGACGTCATAGTGTGAGGGTAGAGGAGAAAGTCTTCGAGGCCTTGTTTTGACTCAAAGTAAGGGTGGTTTTTTCGAGCCGCACAGGCAAACACCTCATCATATAAGGGTCTTTGCATAATGTTTGGTGAATCAAGTGTCGTTACCCCTATAGCGAGAGAGACATCGGAGTTTAATAGCTGGTTGGTAACGGTTCCAATATTCCAACGCACCAATCGAATACCTATATAGGGAGCCTTTTTTGCGAGATGGGCCACAAGCTCAGGCATAAACATTTGTTCAACGATATCAGTCGTTGCAATATAAAAAACTCGGTCAGACGTTTTAGGATTAAAATCTATGTCGTTAACAATATGATCTAAATCTCCCATCCACCTTTTGAGAGAAGGGTAGATTTTTTCGGCTTTGCTTGTAGGGATGAGTTTGTTGCCCTCTCGGACGACCAGTTCGTCTTCGAATTGATCTCTTAGTTTTTTGAGAGAATGGCTCACAGCCGACTGGGTCACACCCAGTTTATTGGCCGTTTTGGTTAAACTCAAAGTGTCCATAATCGTTATAAATACTGGAATTAACTCGATTTTTAGGTCATTAATATTATTCATCTGTATATTATCCGAATTAATTGGATTAATAGCAAGCAAGATCTCATACTGGTTTTGTATTTGAAACAAAACTTTTAAAGGAGAATATAAATGGCACAAACAATTTTAATTACAGGCGCAAGCGGTGGATTCGGAAAACTCACAACTGAGACTTTACTTAGTAAAGGACACACAGTCGTAGCGACCATGAGAGATGTTGAAGGGCGAAATAAAGAAAAGGCCCAAGAACTCGCTAAATTGGGAGCTAAGGTTGTAGAGCTCGATGTTACCAATGATCAGAGCGTTGATACAGCGATAACCAATGCCTTAAGAGAAGTTGGTGGAATTGATGTAGTTGTTAACAATGCAGGTGTAGGCGTCATGGGTTTTCAGGAAGGTTTTACTCCTGATGATTTCCAAAAGGTATTTGATATCAATGTATTCGGTGTTCAGAGAGTTATTCGTGCAATCCTTCCGCACTTTAAAGAAAAGAAGTCTGGAACGATTATTAACGTTTCAAGCTTACTAGGACGCATGACGATCCCTTTCTATGGACCTTATAATGCCTCTAAGTGGGCGCTAGAAGCCTTGTCAGAAAATTATCGCGTAGAGCTTTCTCAACACGGTATTGATGTGGCCATCGTTGAACCAGGTGGATTTGCAACAGAGTTTTTCGCGGCCTTGTTGCCACCTTCAGATGAGTCTAGAGCCGCAAGTTATTCTGAGTATCAACCACAGCCTCAGATGTTTTTCGAAAACTTCGATGCTGCTCTAGCTGCTAATCCTGAGCAAAATCCTCAGAACGTGGCTGATGCCATCACTGGAGTGATTGAGACAGCACCAGGTTCTAGAGCCTTCAGAACTATCGTTGATAAGATGGGAATGGGTGATCACTTAAAAGGATATAATCAGAGTGCTGATCAGATTACTAACGGAGTCTACGGGGCCTTCGGAATCGATCATCTTTTAAGTCTTAAAAAGTAAGGTTATTAAAAAAAGAAATCAGAAAAGAGGCTCTTAAAGGGCCTCTTTTTGTTTTGGAATCTTTGGACCGATTTGAAACCCCATGTGTTGTTCCTTATTGGTCTATGAAAGAACTTTTTACAGTTTTACAAAGCTAAACTTGTGGAATTAGGTCTATAACCATAAAAACATCTTATGTTTAGTAAGAAACCCACAAGGTCCATACCAAGAAATCGCTCGGCACAGAGCTATGCCCTATGGGCTGTATTGATCATTATGATCATCAGCTATGGTTTTACCTTGCTAGCGGCCACAGACCCGTATTGGCTTAAGCGCTTTAATTACGTTATGTTTGTTCCAGCACCGATCGCTATGCTATTTGCCTTTCTTCATCGCGGTAAAGTATCTGACGTTCTGGCTCCCATACTCAAGCTACCTAGCTTAAGGGGCTTGTTGTTTGCAATTGTCTATCCTCTGTTGATTATTTTCTCCTGTGCCTTAATTGCTGATTTCTCGGGACTTGCTCAGGTAAATTGGTCTGCTTTACCAGAGGCCATAAAGGTTCCCACTGGAATACAACTTCTTTGGGCTTTTGGGTTTTTATTTGGAGAAGAATATGCTTGGCGCGGTTATATTTACCCGACCTTAGCTAAATCATGGGGACGGGTGAAGTCGGCTTGGTTTGTCGGTTTTATCTGGGCGATTTGGCATGGTCCCTTGGTTTATTTGTTGGCGAGTCAGTTACAGACTTTTGAAAATCCAATGATGTTAGTTGCCGTTCAAATGTTTGTGGTACTGATTTTTTCTTTTCCTTTTGCCTACTCATTTGATTTATCTAAATCGATATTACCACCTATTATTCTTCATTTCGTTTGGAACTGGATTAATCCGTCTATTCTCGGGAATATTTATCGAAACCAACCGGGGCTAGCCGACGGGGAGATTTTTTATATTAATGGTGAAGGTGTTCTCGGTGCCTGTTTAGGATTAATTTTTGTAGTTTGGTACTTAAAAAGCCAAAGGGCCCATGTCTTATACACGAGCCCTCTCAATAAACTTCAAATTAAAACAAATTAACTCTACTGAGCCATCATATAGTATTTTTGCTTAAGGCTTTCTCTAGCCATTACCGCACTAATGAAGCTTGCATAACTCCAAGTTAGGTCTCTTGCTGACAATTCGAAACCATTGTAGCGTCCAATTTGCTCAGCCATGGACCCATCGTTTGCGGTGTGAAGTTTTGAGCGTAAAAGATAGCTATCGGCGGCTTCCACAAGTGCGCTAAATATTTTGCCGAACATAGCTTCATTCATAGAATAAACTTTAGGTTGCAGGCTTTGAGCGGCTTCGGGACCAACCAAATCTGAAACAAACAATAAATCCTCATAGTTTAAAGAAATATATCCGAGATCCAGCATGTTTTTCGCAGCCTTATAATAGACTTCGGCAAAAGCGTGAGTTGTTAAAAACCATGGGTTTCCACCGAAGTAGCGATCTTCTGGGTACCTGCCGATGGCTGGTTTGATATTGCGAGTGGCTTTGTTAATATCATATAGCTGAGCAAAATTAGCCTGAAGAACAAAAGCAGTGTTCAAGACATGTGGGTTAGATGGGCTAAAGAATTTAGTATCTCCATCAGCGTGAAGGCTAGCAAGTAGAGTTGCCGTGTCTAGGTTGGAATGCTTATAGTCGTGGCCTCCTCTAAAATTCAAGTGCTGAACAATTGTA
This sequence comes from uncultured Pseudobdellovibrionaceae bacterium, assembly GCA_964523195.1. GTDB lineage: Bacteria > Bdellovibrionota > Bdellovibrionia > Bdellovibrionales > JAGQZY01 > JAUHWN01. The sequence continues at coordinate 5,943 of CAZFYV010000003.1, read as the reverse complement.
CCTGTTTGAGGGTTAACATGTTTAACAAGTTCGCCACTAATTAATGCTGAAACCTGAGCGTACTTGAAAAGAGCATCTTGATCATTAACTAGTGCTGCCAATTTTGTTGCTTCAACAAGAGCTCGTCTTTGAACCATTCGCGTATAAAAATGGTCTCCTAGAACTTCTTCCCACAGATCAAAGTTAGGTTTTTGCCATTCTCTCATGACATATTCTAAATCCTTGCGAATCACACCTTGTCCTGCTTGTGTTCCGTAGAGTTCTCTAAAAACGTATTCAGATTGGCCATTTTCGATAAGGTGCAAGGCAAAACGAGTCAAGGTGAGGGCTCGAATAGCTGGTCCATCGTTTTGTGGACGTCCCCACGGTTCATTGTATGGAGTTGCATCAGCATTGTATTTGGGTTCACCTAAGCCAGTCTGAGTCTGTAGAGACTGAAGTACTTTAACAAGATTCACATAATCGATAAGAACTTGTTCGTAACCTTGATGAGTTTCAACCGTAGGGGCTGCTTTATATAAATCGAGGACAACCTGCATAGTTAGCGCTGCATCTCTAACCCAATGGTAAAAATAATTTGGATTTTGTGTTGATGGAGAAGCGATAACTGTGCCTCTTGCAGCTCCAGGAGCACTAATATTTGTTAGCATTCCTTGAATTGCCCTTGGGGTTTGAAGTTGAATCCAGTCGTTCACATTTCCTTGAAGTTGGGCATTTGCTTGAATGGCAAAGAAAGGGAGTAACAAAAAAACTAACTTTTTCACGAGAGTCCTCATTTTTTGAATTTCACGATTGATTGTCTTACAGGTTGGATATAAAGCTCTTTTCTTTACGCAATTGCAAGAAAAATAGGGGGAATCCAACATTGACGCTGGGCACATTAGATCTTGGAATTTTGATTACGTATTTCATAATTGTCCTATTTTTAGGGCTTTGGCTTTCGAGGCGAGAAAAGAATCAAGGTGCTGATTTTTTTGTAGGGGGCAGAAGCTTTGGTTGGTTCGCCGTAGGGGCTTCTCTATTTGCATCTAATATATCCAGTGAACATTTAATTGGTTTGGCAGCCGATGGATTTCGTAGTGGTTTAGCAGTTGGAAACTACGAGTGGGGTGCTGTCCTTATTTTAATGTTATTAGGTGGAGTGTTTGTTCCGTTTTATATCGGAGCTAAAATAAGCACCATGCCAGAGTTTTTACAGAAGCGATATGGTCTCGGTGCAAGAATGTATCTATCGATTGTAACCATCGTCGCCAATGTTTTAGTGAGAATTTCAGTGGCCCTGTTTGCAGGTGGTTTAGTTTTGCAAAACCTTTTTGGTATTAATATGTGGGTGGCTATAGTCGTACTTTCTCTTGTCACTGTCGCCTATACAGCGGTAGGAGGCTTAAAGGCGGTTGTCTACACCGATGTTTTACAGGCCATCATCTTACTTATTGGTACCACTGCTCTAACCTGGATCTCACTGGATAAGGTTGGTGGATGGGACGCACTTCAATCTGGCTTAGATGCTTCATATTTTGATATGGTAAGGCCTGCCGACGACCCAGAAATGAGTTGGGTTGGCCTTGTGCTAGGTGTGCCAGTTTTGGGTGTTTGGTATTGGTGTACTGATCAGGTGATTGTTCAACGAGTTCTGGGTGCTAAGAATATGTATCATGCACGAATGGGTACACTGTTTGCGGCGGGGCTAAAAATTCTCCCCGTATTTCTCTTTGTTTTACCAGGACTGTGTGGGCGTTTGCTGTTTCCAGAAGTTGAGTCAAAATCAATTTTTCCTGTTATGGTTGAGCAACTATTGCCGATTGGCTTGAAGGGTTTAGTTTCGGCAGCTCTTATTGCGGCGTTGATGTCGTCTATTGATTCCACATTGAATTCTACAGGTACTCTAGTGTCTCTAGACCTTTTTAAGCACTTTAAGCCCAATGCGACAGAGAAAGAAACTCTACGGTTCGGCCAGTTAACGACGGTTTTAGTGATGATCTTTGGAATTCTTTGGGTTCTGGTTGTTCAGAGAGCAGAGTCTTTGTTTCAATACTTACAGCAAGTGAATGCAGCAATAAGTCCACCCATCGCTGCTTGCTTTCTAATGGGAATCTTTTGGAGAGGATCCAATCATATCGGTGCCATGAGTGCGCTGATTGGTGGTCTTGTTTTCGGAGTAATACTTTTAATCACAGAGCCAGTTTCATTTTTGGTCGGAGCTGGAATTAATTTCTTTGTGTCTTGCTCTATTATTTTTGTGGTCTCATACTTCACTAAAGCTAAACCTAGTGAAGAAGCTTTGAGTCTTACTTGGTCTCAAGTTAAGCATCATATTTCTGGTGAGATGACAAAAAAGCAAATTTTAGTTTACAGGTCTATTATTGCGACTCTATTGGTAGCGATGCTTGGCTTGTGGGTTAGCTTTGCCTGATCGAGACTTAAGTGTGCGCTATTGTATGCGCACACCATCGTTGTAGGAGTGATTTTTGTCGTAGGCGTTGGATTTGTGTTTGAGATGCCAAGGTCGCTCTTTAAAACTTTCTAAATCGGCGCCTTCAACGATAATATATTTATCAGTGTAAGGTTCTCCATTTTCTCTATGAAAGTAATAAACCTGGTTCTTGTCTTTAAAATAACCCATGTTTGTAAAATCATCGTCACCTTTTACTTTTTGAAAACTCTCGCGATCTACTCCAGTAACAATAGAGGCGCTTTCATCATGAACCACATAAAGATTAGTTTGGTCCCTGGCAAATGGGAAAGAGTCTTTTATAAAACTAAACGAAGATGGATCTGCCACACTTAGCTGATGAGTTTTCTTTTCTCGGTAGCTGATAAAAAGAACTTGGTCATTATCTCCTATATGGCTCAGGGAATGTATTTTTAACTCATTGGAATCAATACCTGTAAGTGGAATCAATATAGTTCCACTGAGGGCATACAAACCGTTTTTGTCCGACGCGATATTGTTTTCTCGGTCGACAAACTTGAATGTCTTAAGGTCGAGGGATCCCTCTATGATTTCAGCTCCCGAAAAGAGATTGTGCCCATCGTGGAAGTAATCTCTATCAATCTGAATGATATCTCCCTTTAGGTCTAATCGCTTGTCGTAGATATAGTAGTTACTGCCATCATTGGCCTTATCAAAGTCTGTGACTTCAAATTTTTCTGGATTGGCATTCTCAAGAACTTTTCCATGGTAATAGACTTGATTTTTGTCTACAAAATAATTTGCATATTTATCTTGAATCCCATTGGCCTTTTTAAAACTCGGTCCGTGACTTCCTTCGATCTTTAGGCCCTGAAAATACACGAAGTCTTTATCGGTGGCATAGGCGAGATCGTGATCGCCTTCGATATTTACAGTAGCTGAATTAATATCTAAACCTTCGATCTTCTTGCCGTTGAAATAAACAGCATCACCTTTGCGCAGAATAGTTCCTTTAAGGTCATAGCCCAAAAAATTTCTTACGGCGGTGTAAGGTAGGCCAAAAAGAGAAGTGATCCCAAGTACAGCGACAAGGCTGATGAGGAAGAACTTCATCCCAGAGAGGCCATAAAAATTGAGTCCAAAGATAAGGTAAATAAGGCCTATATAAATCGGGTAGCTAAGAACCGCCATCACCCCAATAGCCACTGATTTTCCAGGTTGTGGGTTAGCGAACATCATAGGGGCCGTCATAAATAAAAGGGGCCACGGCAAAAGTGCAATAATAGTAATGATATTAATAGCTTGTTTCATACTTACAGCCTAGATTGAGACTGGGAGAATGACAAGCTGAGGTCTAGCTAAATGCTCTGTGTTTGAGATGAGGAAAAAGTCTGAAAGACCATAAATCTTGTAACATTCTAGGGGGTATTTCGAATCCCTAGATGGCAGGATCTTTAGTCTGGAGGCTCAGGGTGATTCAAAAGTATCTATTTTGCTTTGTTCTCACATGTTTGTTTTTTATTGATGCTCATGCTGAGATCGATAGCACGTCAGAAATCAATCAGAACTCAACGATATCAGCTCTTAAATTTGTAGGTCTTAATAGAACAGACGCCTCCGTCGTTCGAGATGAGATTAGTGTAAAAGTAGGGGATAGATTTAATGAGAAGGCATTACTTGAGAGTCTCCGCCGTTTAAGAAATACCCGTTTATTTTCCAAAGTAACTTATCAAATTGACCCCGTTTCCGAAGATCAAATCCGACTGTCCTTAATTCTAGAAGAGAAATGGACAACAATTCCCATCGCCAAAGCTGGCGGCGGTGGAGGTGTGAACTTCTTTACTCTTGGTGTTTATGATATCAATGCTTTTGGTAAGAACCTAGAAATCGGTGGTCAGTATGAGCGTTTTAACGAATCAGATAGTGGAGTTATTTGGTTTAGAAAACCCAATTTTTTAGGAAAGAGAATTCATCTCTCAGCTGATATTTGGTCGATCATGCGCCTTCGAACCAGTTACGATAAAGACGGTAACGAAGTTGGAGGTTACCTTCTTGATCAAAAACGAACTCAGCTCATGTTGTCAAAAGAGCTGAACCGAAACTTTGAGATAGGTGCTGGTGTAGAGCTCAATCAGTTTGAAATAGAGTCAGATGAAGTCGAAGGAGAGCTAAGGGATTTAAATCGAGAGAACGGATTAAGTTTCTCCTCAAAGGTTGATCAAACCAGTGTAGTATCCAGTATTCGCCTAGGCCACTTAAATTGGGATAACGAGGTTGTAGAGGGGCAGGAGTTAAAAGTGCTTCCGCGTGTGATCTTTAATGATAGCCAGGCAAGTTTTCAAGTTCTAGGTGAATATCGACATTTCTGGAGGTTCTCGGGTCGACAGAACATAGCGACTTTAGTTCGATTGGGTAAGACTCAATCTGACTTTTTAGAAGACCAATTCTATATCGGTGGGCTAGAGAATATTCGAGGCTTTGCTGATCGTCAGTTTTCAGGGGATAGCTTCTACCAGGCCAATGTTGAATATAGAAGGCCTGTTTACACCCATCGTTTATTTAAAATTCAAGGTAATGTGTTCTTGGATGCTGGTGATACTGACTTTAGTGGCGATCCTATTTATTCTTCAGGAGTAGGCTTTCGCATCATTTCAGATAAGGTTTATCGTCTAAATATTCGGGCAGATTACGCCTTTGGCTTTGGACGCCGCAATGAACAAGGCTTTTCTTTTGGGCTACAGCAGTTTTTTTAAAAAACAAGTTCACTTTAATTGACCTGAAACCCTCAATCTAACAAAATTTAGAGTCTAGAGTTAGGGGAGGGGTAAATGGAATACCTACATACAATGGTAAGAGTTCGAGACCTTGACGAGTCGCTAAAGTTCTATTGCGAAGCTTTAGGTTTACAAGAAGTGAGACGCTATGACAGTGAAAAGGGACGCTTTACTCTTGTGTTCTTGTCTGCTCCTGGAGATGTAGATCGTGCTAAGGATAATAAATCTCCGCTCGTTGAGCTTACTTACAACTGGGACCCAGAAGAATATACAGGTGGCCGAAACTTTGGTCACCTTGCTTACCGTGTAGACAATATCTATCAAAAATGTAAACACCTCCAAGAGTCTGGAGTTGATATATTAAGACCTCCTCGAGATGGTCATATGGCCTTTATTAAATCTCCCGATGGGATTTCTGTTGAGCTTTTGCAAAAAGGTGAGTCTTTACCACCAGAAGAGCCATGGGCCTCCATGGAGAACCAGGGTAGTTGGTAGGTTCGGGTTAAGTGAAAAAAAACTTTATATTAGTTTTAGTCAGTCTATTTTTCACATTCGTTGCAATTGAAGTGAGCTTAAGATGGATAGGAAGTAACTTTCTAGAAATCAAAAATCAAAATAATCTGGCGGAGTTGGAACGAGATACCGAGTATACTATAGTCGTTTTAGGAGAGTCGACTTCCGATGAATACTTGGGTGATAAGTCTTGGCCGCGAGTCCTGAGTAAAAAGTTACTAAAAAAAGGCTACTCTGCTAGGG
>CAZFYV010000002.1:0-34316 GCA_964523195.1 uncultured Pseudobdellovibrionaceae bacterium | reverse complement strand
AATTAGGTAGACTTAATCACGCACCAAGTTCTCAGTCTGAGACGTTTAAAATCTGTATAATATTAGCAATTTAGACACCTATTGAGACACCAGAAGCAACTTGTCTCGCCTAGACCATGGCAAAGTCTTTGCAAAATAAAGGCGTGGGTACCTAGGAATTAGTCATCGTATTCGGGGAAATTGATGTTTTCAGCTATTAAGATATTTGCGTTTTTATTCATACTACTTTGCGGCTTATTTCCAGCAGATGCTCAGGAAATACCGAGTAATCAAACAGAGCAAATTCAGAGTAAATAACTTCTAATTAATTTCAGCTTAAATCGTAGACAGGGTTAGCTATTTTAGCTATCAATCCTGTATGAATCTGTTGCAAGTCCAAAACGGCACAAAGGCTTTTGGCGACCGCGTTCTGTTTGAGGACGTAACTTTCGCTATAAATTCCAATGAACATGTTGGAGTTGTGGGGCCTAATGGAGCAGGTAAATCGACTCTATTTAAAATTCTTATTGGTCAAGATCAGCTCGATTCGGGAGAATTAGTAAAATCTAACTCCTTACGTATTGGATATCTAGGACAAGAAGACGATTGGAACCTAAATTCCACCCTTAGATCTTTTTTAGAGGAAAGCTGTAAAGTTCCTATTTGGGAGTTAGAGCAACTTGGAGAAGGTCTGGGACTAACTAAAGAGCACTTCGAAACTAAAATTGCCGAGTTTAGCGGTGGCTTTCGAATGAGATCTCAACTTCTATATGTTATTGGGAATGACCCCAATTTGATGCTTCTGGATGAGCCTACTAACTATTTGGACTTGGAATCACTTTTAGTACTTGAGAAGTTTCTTATTTCTTATGAAGGTGCTTTTCTCTTAATCTCTCACGACCGAGAATTCCTTCGCAGAGTAACAAATCAAACTCTTGAGATCGAATATCCTGACGTCACAAAGTTCTCGGGAGGAATTGATGACTACTTCGATCAAAAGGAACAGATTCGTCAGCAAATCGAAAAACAAAATCTTTCGACACAGGCAAAGCGAAAGAAAATTATGGATTTCGTGACCAGGTTTCGAGCTAAAAATACCAAAGCTACGCAAGCTCAATCAAAACTTAAATCTCTCGAAAAACTGAAAGTCGTTGATATCAAGCCACTACCAACAAAGGCCAGTATAAATATTCCATCTCCTGTAAAGACTGGAAAGATTGTTTTAAAAATCAATGATGTGAAACTAGGTTATGGAGAAAAAATCGTATTACAGGACGTTACATTAAGCCTTTCGCGCGGTGACCACCTAGGGGTAGTTGGAGTTAATGGCTCCGGAAAATCAACTCTCTTAAAGGGGCTATCAGAAACCATTCGTCCCATTTCAGGTGATTTCGAACTAGGATATGGAGTTTCAATTAGTTATTTTACTCAGCATTCGGCTGATCAACTAAAAGATGAAGACTCAGTGTATGATTCTTTAATTAGTGATGCTCACCCAGATATTCTTCCACAAGATGTATTGAACCTTGCAGGCTCACTTCTTTTTTCTAAGGAAGATACTGAAAAGAAAATAAAGGTTTTATCTGGCGGAGAAAAGACAAGAGTCGCCTTGGGAAAAATCTTGTTAAATAGATCCCCTCTCCTGTTATTAGATGAACCGACAAACCATCTGGACTTCTCAACCGTGGAGTCCCTGGCTCAAGCTCTTGAAACCTACGAAGGAACAGTGATTGTAGTTAGTCACGACAGAGCATTCATAGATAGAGTTTCTTCAAAAATTCTTCAGATTAAAGATTCCCTAGTTTCATTGTACCCAGGAACCTACCAAGAGTACCTATGGAGTGTTCAAAAAGGAGTTTTAGCAGAAGACAGTGAGAAGGAGTCTAATTCTGAGGAGTCCACTAACAACTCTAATCTGAAAAACGAAAAACTTGATATTAAAAAAGAACGCAAACGTCTTAAGCAAGAGATTTTAGAAATCGGCAAAAAAATAAAAGCAGTTGATCAAGAAATGGAGTCCAATCAAAAGATACTTATCGACACACTTGAACAACTCAATTCCTCCTCTGGAAAAGACGCCACTGATCTCCACAAGAAATGTGAGGAATTGAACAACCGCGCCACTGAACTTGAAAACTCTTGGATTGCCCTTTCTGAGAACCTAGAATCACTAGAGAAAGAACTCTCAAACATCACCTACAACTAACTAATCTCAAAAAGAGATTTAAATTTCCTTAGTATTTTCAGCAATTTATAGTGTATTTTTTGTAACATTTTTGTAAGAGGATTCAAATTAGCTTATTGAGTATTCTTAAAGTACAAAATATATAGTGGATTTTAACCACGCCCCCAGAAGCCATTTTTTTAAATGGCTTTTTTTTATTTCTGGCGCAGTTATCTTGATTTCAAAACCTATAACTCGACTACTTGAACCGTAAATGCAATGCACTGGAGTAAAACTTAGCTGTTGGACAGCTTCTCTAAGAAACTCGTTTTAAACAAAATCAAATTTGTAGTTAAAGCACCACACAAGGCCAAAAACATATCCCATTGAGTATCCCATATATCTCCCTGTGTACCCAAAAAAGCATCGGCAGCTTCTCCAGTAAGAACCGCAGCCCACCATTCTATCAGTTCATAAAAAGCACTAAATGACAAAGCAATCGCAACCGAACATAAACCTAGCCAAAAGCTTCGAGCCATAACTCGTTTTCGGGTAAAGATTTCTAAACATAGAAGAGCAGGGGTCACACCCTGCATAAAGTGACCAATTCGATCGTAATGGTTTCTAGAAAAACCGAAAATATCTTGCAGCCAATAACCTAATGGAACTTCTGCATAGGTATAATGCCCTCCAATCGACAGAACCACACAGTGAACAGTTACTATAAAGAACATTAAACTCGAGACCTTCTTTTTACTTTCAAAGTAAAGAAGCACCGGTAAACCGATCATTACCGGCAATACCTCGAGAAACCATGTGAAGTAGTCTTTGGGAAATACCCCAGACCAAATCATTGTACCAAACGATAGCGCTAAAAGTGCTTTTTTCCATAATTTCATAGACATACACCTATTAAACTGAATTCCCTCAAGAACTTCAATAGATTAATTTACTTCCGGCTAACTCTAGGATAAGAAGTCAAAATGGAACCTTTCAAGAATGTCTATAATAAAAACTCTATTTCAGATTTAGCAGAAAAAATTTCTGAAAAAGATCGAGGCTTCGATAAAAAGTCTTTTGTTTCTCAGTCTACAAGAAACCTGAACAAGCTCGAAATGAAGCAGAGAGTAGACCAAATAACTGAAAATTTGAATTCTCACTTGAGTGGGGGATACAAAAAGAAAATAGCAACTCTTGAGAAAACCATCAAATCATCCAAGAACCCAGATGGCCTATCGGGCTTTCTCCTCTGGCCATATTCAAATTTTGTTGAAGTCTATGGATTAGATTACTTCGAAGAATCTATCCGAGCACTCAAATCAATTACAATCGCCTTCACCGCCGAGTTCGGCATTCGACAGTTTCTGATTAAAGACCCAAGGAGAACTTATGAGGTTCTCGAAAAATGGGTCAGTCATTCCAACGAACATGTGCGAAGGCTTGTTAGCGAAGGAACAAGGCCAAATTTGCCCTGGGGAAAAAAGGTTCCCAATATTAAGGATCATTTAAATAAAAATATTAAACTGTTAAATAAACTAAAAAATGATGAGTCGGAATACGTAAGAAAAAGTGTTGCAAACCATATGAATGACATTGGCTGGATTGATCCTAAACTTGCAATAAAGACATTAACTTCATGGCATAAAGGTGCATCTAAGGAAACCCATTGGGTCATAAAGCATGCTCTTCGGAACCTACTTAAACAGGGTAACAAAGATGCACTTAAACTCATGGGCTACAATCCAAATGCTAAAGTAGGGATATCAAGTGTTTCGTTGTCTCCCAAGAAGATCAAAGAGGGAGATCGGTTTAATTTACAGTTCTCCGTTAAAAACGAAACCTCTAAAAATCAGCCATTAATGATAGACTACATAATTCATTATCCAAAAGCCAACGGCTCTCTAAACCCAAAAGTTTTCAAGCTAAAAACCGTTGATCTTGAAGGTAATGGAACTTTAGAAGTTAAAAAGAGTATCCATTTTAAGAAGGTAACAACCAGAAAACACTATACAGGAAAACACTATTTAGAAGTCCAGATCAACGGCAAGGTTTTAAAAAAGAGCTCTTTCACTCTCGCTTAGATATCTATTTAGAACCTCAGTATTTGGAATTATTCTCATTTTGATCATTCATTAAGAAACGATTAATCCGATAAAGAATAATGCTTTCTCATGACCAAAAAATAGAACAACTTAGAGTTAAAAGGCTCTTTGACGGACTTGAAGGTCCTGTTCTAGCTTCATCTTTAGTTGCACTGGCTGTCTTCTACGGAGTCGATGCTAAAAATCCCATAATGGGTCAAATATGGATTGCCTTTCAGTTCATTTTGATTGCCCTGAGACTGGTCTTTATCCGATGGGCTAAATATAAATTTGAGAATACCAATAAACTTTCAACATATATTGCCATTGAAAAAGGATATGCGGCTTTAATCTTTCTTTTGGGTTTGAGTTGGGTTTGGGCAATCGATATTTTTCAAACATCAAAACCCATCGAGTCGCAAATTTTGATTGTCTGCTACCTCGGAATCATGTTTGGCGCACTGACAACACTGGCGTCTTCAAAAATATGCTCTTATCCCTATGCAGTTGTTTGTATATTTGGTTACTGTATAATTACAGTCATTCAAAATGAAAATACGAGCTGGATAATGGCTGTCGTAGGAATCTTGTTTGTTCTCGTTACTCTTCGAGGAATTGCATCGATCAATAAATTACTCAAACAATCAGTTAACTTAAGTGTCGAGCGAGAGAACTACATCCAAGAACTTGAGGAGAAAGTTGAACTTGAGAAAAGACTAAAGAAACAAGAACTCGCCAATGCAAACCAATCACTCATGGCGGAGATAGGGCATATGGCTGGAGGCATTGCTCACGAAATCAACAACCCTCTTGCAATCATTTCTATGTCGGCTGAGCAATTAAACAAATCCAACTCTGTCATTGAAGATGATTTTGCAGTTAAGAAAGTTCATACCATTCAAAAAACAGTAAAACGGATTAATTCAATTGTTAAATCTCTTTTGAAGCTTTCTCGAGGCAAAAACGATGGTGAAAGCGAATTTACGAATACCAGTGAACTTTTGAGTGACGTCATAAATATTACCCAAAGCAGGGTTAAATCCTGTGGAATAAATCTGTCGATCGAAGACAATCTAATAGATTCAGAGGTCTCAGGAAACATTACGGATTTAAGCCAAATTCTTCTCAATTTACTCAACAATGCAATCGATGAAGTTAACGAGCAGTCCGAACCTTGGATAAAAATAGTTAGTCATGATGGACCAGATTTTATTGAAATTAGAATTAGTGATTCTGGGAAGGGGATACCAGATGAGGTTAGAAGCAAACTCTTCAAGCCATTTTATACGACTAAACCAATTGGGAAAGGTACCGGCCTCGGACTAAGTTTGTCTAAAGCACTCATCGAAAGCAACCAAGGGCAACTCTATCTTGAAAACGATTCACCTACTACTTTTGTTTTGAAACTTCTAAAAAGATCTGCTCAAAAAAACAGAAACTTAGCAAGCTAGAAAGCTACTTCTTATAGACACCGACAGCATTTCGAACCCATTGAAAAAAAGGCATGGCTGTTTTTAAGTCTTTAACTACCTTTTTTGCAAAGCCCGGTTTCTTCACCTCTTCGCGTGTAAGTGACCTGTCGAGAAAAAAGCGCTTATGCCAATGATACTTACACTTCTCATCTTCAGCATCATACCCTTTAGGAAACCGTTTGTAGCGTTCCCCGGCAAGCCCACCAAAGGCTCTCTTTAATTTGGTTTCAGAAAGTATTGCATCGATCTCATCGAAATCCTCGTAGAGTTCATGCCTGAGACGACTCATTTGTCGGCTAGACACCATATACAAACCAATTCCGTAAAGATTGTCGTCTTTTTCACCACCTATTTGAATATGAATCGCTGGGTTCCATTCAAAAAGCGAAGTCTTCTTTTCCCACAAAGTAATATGACTATGGTGTTTAATAAATCCATTTTCTTCAGCTCGGTTAGAGGGTCTCAAGGGACGAGTTATTTTTTTCGGGTCAATATCGATCCTCGGCAACTCATCGTAAAGTTCCTCACGTATTTGATCGACCAGATACGAAAAAGGCTCTCTTACAGCATCAAGGTAGAGGTTCTTATTCTTTTCAAACCAATGTTTTTTAAATCGGTTTCTCTTCGCTCTTTCAAAATATTTGAATGTTTCTTCTGAAAACCTGGTGGCCAATTATCTATTCCTCTGCATCTGCAGAACCTACTCCAGCTGCGGCGGCCCCTGCTTTTTCACCTGCTGTCGTTGAACATTGAGAGAGAAACTCTTTGTTTTCGGGATTACCCATGAATGCAATTATATCCCCTTCCCTAAGTGAGGGCTTTAAACAATCACACATTTCTTTGACATATACTTGAGTAAACTCCGCCTGCTGTTCGGGACCAAAATTAAAAATTTGATTTAATGTTTGTAGAGTTGTTACAGCAATCTCTTTCATCTGATTTTCACAACTTCCACCTACTATTTTAGGCTGACCAACTACTGAATCACCTTTAAACTGCCCCATAAATTGGCTAAGTGCGAAATAGCCCACAACAGCCAATATCAAAATCACAACTATCGAAATTATAAGAGCTTTATTTTTCTTGGGTTGATTGCCTGCTGGTGACCCTTCATTCATCTAGATTCTCCAATGTCATGTCGTTGAACTATAAATACATCACTATTCGCAGTACCATAGCAACTCAATTCTAAATATTAGTGGTTTTAGGGGTTTAGAGGTGTTTCTAGACCAGGAATAAACCTTTATTTTCGAATTTAATTGGGGTATATCAGCTTATTCTAGCAATATTCTATATTTATTCGGGGATTACTATGAGTACTAACGACCACAAAATTATCTATACAATAACTGACGAGGCTCCATACTTGGCGACCCATTCATTCTTACCAATCGTCAAAGCCTTCGCCGGACAAGCAAATGTAAAAATCGAAACAAAAGATATTTCCTTAGCAGGTCGAATTCTAGCAAACTTTCCCGAGTACCTTAAAGATGGTCAAAAGATTCCAGATGCATTAACGGAATTAGGCGAACTCGCGAAAACTCCAGTGGCTAACATTATAAAGCTTCCAAATATTAGTGCTTCGATACCTCAGCTCACATCTGCAATTGCAGAGCTACAAGAAAAGGGCTACCAAATTCCTGATTTCCCAGAAGACCCTAGAACTGATGAAGAAAAGAAGGTTCGCGCAACCTACGGAAAAGTACTTGGTAGTGCTGTTAATCCAGTATTGAGAGAGGGTAACTCTGACCGAAGAGTTGCTAGACCTGTGAAAGAGTACGCAATGGCAAATCCTCACCGTATGGGTGCTTGGAGCAAGGATTCAAAATCTCATGTTGCTCATATGAATGGTGGCGATTTTTATGAAACAGAAAAGTCACATATAATGTCTGCCGACGACAGCGTCTCGATTGTTTTGAAAACAGAGAGTGGTGAGCAAGTTTTAAAGGAGCGAGTCGACTTACTCGCAAACGAAGTCATTGATTGCTCGATGATGAACTCCAAGAAACTAATCGAATATTACCAAAAAGAAATCGCAGAATGTAAACAACAAGACATTCTACTCTCTCTACACCTTAAAGCTACTATGATGAAGGTTTCAGATCCGATTATTTTTGGTGAAGCTGTAAAAGTCTATTACGCTGATTTATTTACGAAGTTTGGTGATAAGCTTGAGTCCCTTGGAGTGGACCCAAGAAATGGAATTCAAGATGTTCACGACAAAATTGGTGGGCTTCCAAAGACTGAACAGGATGAGATTTTAGCATGTATTAAAACGTGCTACGAAAATCAACCTGATTTAGCAATGGTCGACTCTGACAAAGGTATCACAAACTTACATGTTCCAAATAATGTGATTATTGATGCCTCTATGCCTGCAGCTATTAGAACCTCTGGCCAAATGTGGAATAAAGAGGGAAAGCTCCAGGATACAAAGGCATTGATTCCAGACAGAAGCTACGCTGGCGTTTACCAAGAAACTATGAATTTTTGTAAACAACATGGCGCTTTTGATCCGAGCACTATGGGCAATGTTTCCAATGTAGGTTTAATGGCCAAAAAAGCTGAAGAATATGGCTCCCATGATAAAACCTTTTGGATTGAAAACTCTGGAACTGTTCAAGTTAGAGCGTCTAACGGAAACGTTCTTATGGAACAAAATGTAGAGCCAGGTGATATTTTTAGAATGTGCCAAACTAAAGATGTTGCGATACGTGACTGGGTTAAACTCGGAGTTAATAGAGCAAAGGCTACTGGGTCTCCCGCTATTTTTTGGCTCGATAAAAATCGGGCTCACGATAACAATTTAATTGGACTCGTAGAAAACTATTTGAAAGATCACGATACAGATGGACTTGAGATTCAGATTCTTGCCCCAGTGGAAGCCGTTAAATTTACTTTGGCGAGAGTAAAAGAAGGAAGCGATACTATTTCTGTTACTGGAAACGTACTTAGAGATTACCTTACTGACCTTTTCCCAATTTTAGAGCTTGGAACTAGTGCGAAAATGCTCTCTATTGTTCCACTCCTTGCAGGTGGCGGTCTTTACGAAACCGGTGCAGGTGGTTCAGCGCCTAAGCACGTTCAACAGTTCACCGAAGAAAATCACTTAAGGTGGGATTCGCTCGGAGAATTCCTTGCACTAGCAGTTTCTATCGAAGATTTGGCTGAAAAAACGTCTAATAGTAAGGCAAAAGTTTTAGCAGAGTGCTTAGATCAAGCAAATGCGAAGTTTTTAAAAGAGAACAAGTCGCCCTCAAGAAAAGTTAAAGAACTAGATAATAGAGGAAGTCATTTCTACTTAACATTGTATTGGGCTGAAGCCCTTGCTGGTCAATCTACCGATTCTGAGCTTAAAGGCACATTTACCAAGGTATTTGAGAGCCTGTCTTCGAACGAAGATGGGATTATCGCAGAACTCAACAACTGCCAAGGACCTAGCGTAGATATCGGCGGGTACTTCTATCCAAGTTCAGAGATGACAACAAAAGCTATGAGACCTAGTGCCACGTTCAACCAAGTCATTGATTCTCTCTAGGCTAAGCGCAGATCACTCATAATAAATAAAAAAGGCTACCAACACTGGTAGCCTTTTTATTTTTGTCTCTAAAAACGACTAATATCTGTAATACCTGCTAGAATTATATCTTTCAAAAACTCTAACTTTCTTAGTTCTAGTACGGCAGTATAGACGAGTTTCAACAACGTCGTATCCACCCCAACCTCTATTGCGGTGACCATAATGTCTATGACCACGACGACCATATGAGTGATAACTTGTGATCTCACGACACTCAGTATACGTGCGCTCACGGGTTCTGTACTCACCCCAGCTATCTACTTCGAAATAACCATGCTGATGACCATCTCTCCACTCCCGATAAGAACCAGGTCGAGCATAAACAACACCACTAAAAGCTCTTTGAGCTTCACAAGATTCATTAGCGATGAGAGCTCCACTTCCAGCTCCGATAGCTGCTCCTAAGCCAGCGTCACCGAGTCCATCACCAATAATGGCTCCAATGATTCCACCTACGATCGCACCAGCAAGTGTATCACCACCACAACCTCTCGCCTCAGCTTGGTCAGCAGAAAAACCCACTACGCCAACTACGGCAAACAACATTACACAATTTTTCATCAGACTAGACATGTTACCCCCTGTCTTCATTTGTCTTTTTTGACACCACCCTAGGGCATTCAGCAAAAGAAGTGCCACAAAAGTCAGTGCAATTTGCTACTACACTGATAGCTCCATTAGTAACAGAAGGTTTTCAAACAGATGTACTCAATTTTGTCGAGAAGTATCCAGATCTGGAATTTGTAGGAATTATAGGATCAGCGACCTAGGCGGCCGCCGCACCATATCAAAGAGTTATATTTCTAAGTTATTGAATTGGTATTCCGCGATTTTCAATTTCCATTGCGGTTGTCTTTTTACCAGCTTCGTTCTCTTTGACACACTTTTTAAAGATTTTCATATTGATGTGATAACACTGTGGATACTTTTCCAACATTGCCTCATCGTACTTTTCTTTACTTGCGCAACCTGAGAATAATAATCCTACAATAACCATAGACGCGAATAAAAGGGTTCTCATAATCATACTCCGGTGAATTATTTTGGTTCTATGATTCTCACATCTGTTGGAAAAAAAAGGAACCATTATATCACCGTGATAAGGTCTAGTTCTTACTCGCTTCAGACTTCAAGTATAGGATTACAGCTTCAATATGCATCTCCACACTTTTTTTACGCCACTCATTCGCCATATGTGGGTGATCCTTATAAAGTTGATTACAATGAGCTCCGCTCTTTAAAAGTACCCAATGAACTAACTCAGTAAAAAGGACTTGAACACCCCATTCTAGCAACTCGCGGTTTACACCACTCCCAGCTTCTTTAGATAAAAAATCGAAAACATATTTGCCCCCGGGAGGGCCAAATTCCTTTTTCTTCCCCATTAGTTCTTCATATCGCTCTGGATCTATACTTGGAAAGGAATCTGATAACATTATTAAAAAAGCAGACCGAAGAGCCGCGGAATTTTCTTCTAAAAACAAAAAAGCCTGCCACATCATCTCTTTCAAGGAGGAACATTTATTACTAAGCGCTTGAAGCTCATCTTCAAGCATTTCATGAGCTCCAATAAAAACACTCCAATAGAGGTTTTCCTTATTTTTAAAATGATAGTTTACTGCTGCAATATTGACGTCCGCTCTCTGTGCTATATCGCGAATGGAAGCGCCATCAAAACCTTTTTCAGCAAAAAGATCTTGAGCAACATTAAGAATTTTTGATTTAGTGTCGACTGTATTCATATCTTCACCTCTAGACCTAAACCTGCCCTGACATCGCAGGCTTTTCTACACCGTTGCGATCCAACTCTCGAATACCATTGTGACTAGAAGTAGTACCATCTTTATCTCGACCTAATAAGCGATCAAAAAAGCCCGAAATATCTTCGAGAATTGCGTAAAATGCCGGAACCCAAACAAGCGTCAAAATAGTTCCGCTCGTGAGACCCCACGCCATGGCAAGAGTCATTGGAACTAGGATCGGATCAGATCCACCTATTCCGTAAGCAGTAGGCAACAAACCACTGATGGTTGTCAATGAACTCACTACAACTGCTCTCAATCTTAACCCTGAAGCTTTTGCTAAAATCTCACGCAAACCCAAGTCAGTCTCTTGCTTCAGTTCTTCGATAAAAGTAATCAAGATAATTCCAGAGTTTACAATTATTCCCCCCAATCCAATAACACCAATCAATGCCAAAAAGCTCACCGGACGACCGTGCAAAGCAAACGCGATGGAAAAACCCAATAGGCCGAGCGGAATCGTAGACATAATAATAATTGGACGAATAAAGGAATTTAAAAGAAACACAAGCAGAGCAAAAATACCAATCAAAGAAAGAACCATAGCACTGGCTAAACTTTCCATAGACTCATTGGTACTCTCCTGCTCTCCACCAAAAACGAGAGAAACATCTTTATACTCTTTTTTGAGCTCAGCAAAACGTTTTTCAACTAACCCATTCACCTGAGTAGATGTTGTAACATCAGTATCTATGTTAGCAGTCACTGTTCTCGATCGTCTGTAATCATAGCGCTTTATTTGTGGAGTTCCTTTTTGCTCTCGGAAATCAGCGAATGCCGATAAAGGCACCAAATAGCCGTTTCGACCCAAAACTTTAATTTCACCTAAATCCTGAACTGATTCTCTATATTCGTCTTTGAACCGAACAAACAGATCTACTTCTTTATTGTTTAGATTCACATCCGAAACTGTTTTACCAGAAATTGCAGTTCTTATAGCATTACCGACGGAGTTCACATTTAATCCTAGACGATCCGCCTTTTGGTAATCAATTTCGACATAAACCTCTTTATCACCGATAACATCTTGTATTTTAGGGTTTCTAACTCCCTCAACTTCAGCAATGGTTTTAACAATGTCGTTTACAACTTTATCCAAGCTTTCCGCATTACTTGACCTAAATGTAGCGTTAACAGGATCTCCTACTGGTGGTCCATTGATCATGGCTTCAAATTCAAGACTAGCACTAGGTGGCTTTATTGTTCTAAGAAGACTCAATACCTCAGTGTGCGGCACATTTAGCTTGGCGTCTTCATTCACATAAAGCAGAATGATTCCGACGTCGTCACTTTCACGGGCCTTTGGATCATTTGGACCCATAGTAGAAACACCTGAACGGGCAACTATATGATCAACTTTACCTTCTAGAACCTTAGCTATTTCTTTTGATAAGACCTGCATTTCCTTATCGGTAGTATCCAAACGTGAACTCTCAGGCATGGTTACTCTGACGGCATAGATTTCAGTCTGATCTGGTGGGAAAAGTTCAAATTTATTAAATACTGTCATCATTACAACAGAGAAAACCAATAACCCTGAAAATACGACAAGTGTAATATACCTATGTTTTACAACCTTAAGCATTAAGTTCTCAAAACCAGGAATGAACTTTCTCTGGAACCAATCATCGGTTTTTTTTGTTTTTTCTCCTGATCGAATAACCCCCTCTAATCGAGTCGGTAAAAAGAAAAAGGATTCAACTAAACTTAAAAGCAGAGAAATAGTAACGATTATAGGAATAAACTTAATGAATTGCCCCATAATCCCTTTAGTAACCAACATCGGTAAAAAAGCAGCAATTGTAGTAAATGCCGTAACCGAAATAGGTAACCAAAGAGTCTTTATAGAACTCATCATGGCATCCCTTGGGGACTTACCATCTCCAAGTAGCCTCGAATAGTTCTCCGAGATAACAACAGAGTTATCCACAAGCATACCAATTGCGATCACTAGAGCTAATATCGTCACAGCATCTAAATTCATTCCAAAAGTAGGCATAAATCCAACAGCACCCACAACCGCAAGAGGCAATGAAAGACTCGCCATAATTCCTATTTTTCCTGGAAGAAAGATGAGTAAAAAGAGAATAACAAGGGCCAAACCACTAACAGCATTACCCGCTAAAACTGAAACT
Source organism: uncultured Pseudobdellovibrionaceae bacterium (assembly GCA_964523195.1). GTDB lineage: Bacteria > Bdellovibrionota > Bdellovibrionia > Bdellovibrionales > JAGQZY01 > JAUHWN01. Next base: position 21,103 of record CAZFYV010000002.1, on the reverse strand, counting down.
CGATTTTTAACTTTCAATGCCTCATTGTTATAAACTACGAATTCGTATGTTCCGGCATATTTTTCTTGGAACAACTTAATCTTTTGGTCGACTCCATCAACCAAGGCAATTGTATCTGCACCGGCCTTTTTGGTCGCAATTAATAATGTAGCTGGCTCTTCATTGTATCTGGAATAGACTCTAGCAACTTCTTCTCCATCTTTAATCTGCGCCACATCCTTTAAATAAATTGCTTCTCCTGAAGCGTTTGAGCGAATCAGAATATCCTTTAGTTCCGAAACTGAATGAACTTTACCTTCGATACGCAATAGTTTTTGAGAAGAGTCTTTTTCAATGTGTCCCCCAGGGATATTAACATTCCGGGACTCAATAGCACGAACTACTTCATTCACGCCAACGTGAGCTTCAATCATTTTGTTGCGATCTAGTAGAATTTCAAATGACCTTTCTTGAAAACCAACTTCTCGGACATTTAATATATTTTTATCATCCTCAATTTCCTCTTTTAAAAGATCAGCAACAACATCTCTAGACCTATCGATATTTGGACCAATTATAGCAATCTCAGCAACAGGAAATTCTTCTGATTTCAATTCCAAGAATACAGGCGGATCTTTTAAATCACTTGGTAACTTCGCTTTATCCACAGCCCGTTGAAGGTCGGTCATGAGCCGTGGCACACTGACATTATCGATATCTCCTCGAATAAAAATTGTACTTAGGCCAGCCTGACTCACCGAACGAACATCTTTAATACCACTGACACCCCTTAGCTCATCTTCGATCGGTTTTGTAATCTTACTCTCTACAACCTTAGCCGAGGCACCGTCGTAAACCGTTGTAACCTGAGCCATTGCAAAATCAACAGCTGGAAATGATTCTGCGTTTAATTGTAAAAAGCCACCTATCCCAAAGAGAGAAACGAACAGCATTAGTACGATAGTAAACTTTTTGTTATTTAGAAAAAATTCAGCAACCTTAGTCATTAGAGAGCTCCTATCAAAGTACTGTTGCAGTCATCTTCGGTAAATGTTTGGAAGTAGTCGAGCAAAGTGTGAATAACTTGAAGTTTTGTATCAACCTCACTGAGCCTCGAGTTTAAAAGTGCGTCTTGTTCTGCGATTAAATCATTAATAGAAATTCTTGCTTGTTTGAACTTTCTTTTACTGACTCGAATTGAGGTCGCCAAATTGTCACCGTTACGCTTGAGGCTTTCGACAGCTTGTTTTAGTAGGCCTACCATACTCACGATTTGAGTGTGCTTAGCCTGGGCCTGACCTAACAATTGATTTTTTTCTGAGAGGAATCTGTTGTAATCAACCGACTCCTGACTTTGCTTGGACTTACTTCTGGAGCTACCAAGTGGCAGACTAAGCTCAATTGCTACCTGATAACCAATTTGCCCATTACCACTAAAGTCATCAAATGAATCTGAGTACCCTTTATCTACTCCCGAGTTTTGCAATCTCGAACTGAGTTTCAAGTCGACATCAGAATATCTATTTGTAACGATTCTTTTGCTCTTGTAACTAGACTCAACCAAACTTAAAATTTCATCAATCTTTGTATTGTCCCAAGGTATCTCTTTATAAGCTCCAATTTTTTGCGCACATTTATATATATTTACATAATTTTTATCGAGATCGACTGGAGCCAATCTAATTTGGTTGGAAGATAAATGAGGTACAGACTGCTTAAGCGACTGGATTAAAAGGTCTCTTTGGTATTCTAAAGATTTAATAGTAGCCACCCTAGAATTTACCTGAGCCCTGTATCTTGCGATCTCTCCTTTGTCTGCAATAAATTGCTGGCCTCGTTTTCTAGCCTGATTAAGTTGGTTTTGAGATGTCTTTAGTAGTTGTTGAGTAATCTTAGTCTGCAGATCATTGGCAACGATTGACCAATATAGTTTTCGCATCTCAAGCATGACTACTTTGCTGTTGATATCTGCCTGAAGTTGAGATCGCTTATTCATATCATTCATGTCACTATATTGAGCACGATCAATCCGGCCAAAAAGGTTTCGCCAGAGATCTACTGAAAACCCAAGAGTCACTCCTGTTCTCGTAGCTTGATCAATCACCTTGTTAGTAGTTGATTGCTGATCAACGAAAACACCCGCATCAAATTGGACACCATATTTTAGTTTCTTATTCAATCCGGTTTCATAACGATAAGTCGGTCCAAAAGTTGGAAAAAACGCAGCTATCGCCTTTTCATTAGAATCAGAGTGGCTCACTTTACCTGTCACATTCCACTGAAACCTTTCATCAAATGATGTTGTCTGAAAGTTACTTGCCTCTAGCTGAGCTTTTATATCTTTCAAACGGGGGTTCGACTGTTTCACACTATCTATTAAGCTCGATTCGGAAAGTTGAAACACTCCCGACTGTCCATTTGCGACATTTGTTAGACTCAAAACTAGAATCAAGATGATAGGAAAACTTCTAACTGCGGAGCTCAGACTAACTGGATTTTCCGACTTTCTAGGAACCTTCATAATAACCTCAAAAATATCCACGGATGAGTAATTCAAACGTTTGTTTTAATTATCGTCAGATAGAATGAAAAGTAAAGAACTTTTTCAAACAAACGTTTGAAATATTATAAGTGCCTGAAATTATTAAGATTAATTATTCTCATTAAGATGAGTGGGGGCGCATTTACCCCCAACTCTTAGGAAGTATGTGACATTGGGACTTCAATTATCAGGATCTTAGAATCCGTTCGGGCCAGAATATTTACCCCATCAACCCCTTCAATTCCGAGAGCATCTCGAGTCGATAACTCTGTACCAGCAACAGAAAAATCACCCTCAATACTAAAAATATAGAGTCCGTTCCCTTCATGTCGAGTCTCTACGTTGATCGACTCTTCGGCGCTTAAATCAGACAAGTAAAAGTAAGCATCTTGGTTTATTTTTACTGTCTCGAATTCAGTTCCAATGGGGGAAACGATCATTTGAAGTTGATTTTTTCGTGCCTCTTCATGGAATTCCTTTTGATCATATCGAGGTACAATATTTTGCTTCTTCGGCATAACCCAGATCTGAAGAAAGTTTACATCTTCCGTTTCTGAGTTATTGAACTCAGAATGGAAGACACCTTTGCCTGCCGACATTAGCTGAACTTCACCACTCTGAATAACAGCGCTATTACCTTCGCTATCCTTATGACGAAGACTTCCTTTTAATGGTACAGAAATAATCTCCATATTCTGGTGAGGATGACTCGGAAAGCCTTGGCCTGGAGCTACATGGTCATCGTTGATTACCCTGAGCATTCCAAAGCCCATTCGTTCAGGGTTATAGTATGATGCAAAACTAAAGCTATGTGCGCTTCTCAACCAGCCGTGATCAGCTCTTCCTCGTGTTTCGGCTTTGTGCAGCTTAAAGTCCATGCCTCCTCCTTTCTAAAATAATTCAAGTGGACCCTTTGCGACCACTCGAGAGGGATTCACAGTTTCGTGTGAATAAAAATAATGGTGTTTTATATGTTCTAGATTTAGAGTTTCTCTAATTCCTTCTATTTCTAAAAACGTTTTCAAATATCGGCTCAACCCCTCGTATTGAGAAATCAATTTCCCATTACATTTAAAATGGGTGTGATAAACACTATCGAACCTCGCCAATGTCGGGAACAACCTTATATCTGCTTCGGTCAATTTATCCCCACACAGCCATTTTTTTTCTTCGAGGGTTTGATTCACTTTATCTAAAGCTGAGAACAAGCCATCGAAAGCTTCTTCATAAGCCTCTTGGCTCCTTGCAAATCCACAACGATAAACTCCGTTGTTAATATTTGGGTAAATCAGATCATTCCAAGCTTCAATTTCCTTATGAAGTTCTTCAGGGTAATAGTCATCCTGGTTACCAGTGAGTGAGTTGAACTCTGAGTTAAAAATTCTAATAATCTCAGAGGACTCATTGTTAACAATCTGACCCGTTTTCTTATCCCAAAGGATTGGCACTGTTACACGCCCAGTAAACTTAGGATCAGATTTCGTATAAACATCTCGAAGGAACTCAAAACCAAATAAAGAATCATGCGGTACTCGGTCAAAATCTTTTTTGAAAGTCCAACCATCACCCAACATCACTGGTGAGACCACATCAACACTAATGTGATCTTTAAGTCCCTTTAAATTTCTCATTATCAAAGTTCGATGAGCCCATGGGCACGCATAGGAGACATAAAGGTGATATCGACCAGATTCGGGTAAAAACTCAGATTCATTACTAATATGATTTCTAAATGTCACCGGTTTACGTAAAAATTCACCTCGTGAACTTTTTGCTCCAACTCTTACATCTGAATCAACCCATTTACCTTCCACTAGTTGTCCCATGGCACATTCCTTCTACTAATTATATTAATTTACTTTGCAGCTACTTTACTTGGTTTTTTGATCGTTAGATTTACCTTGAGGTTCACTTCATCAGAAATCATCTTATCACCAAGACCTTTAAAGAATGATCCAGATCCATATTTGATTCCCCAGTTTGTTCTATCAAATGTGAAATCAACACTGACTTGTTTCATATCCTTGTTCTCTTTAACCACAGAAGCTTTAAGTTTAACTGGTTTTTCAACACCCTTAATTTTTAACTTCCCAGATAGAAGATAAAATTTATCAGAGGCTTTCTGAATGTTGGTAATATTCAGAGTAGAAGTCGAAAACTTCTGAACATCAAAAAAATCTGCAGAAGTTAAATGCTCAACCAGCTTTTTATTAAATGACTTATCTTTTAAATCTGTATTCGTGATACTTTTCATATCCATTACAATCGTAGCCGATACTGGCTCATTATTTTTGACCTTAATATCAGCATTTTTGATTTTAATTTCTCCGGTATGGCTACTGCCAACAACTTTTGTTCCAGTCCAAACAGCCTTACTCTCCTTTAAGTCCACATCCATAGCGAATACATTGAAGCTAGCAAATAAGCCTAAAATTGCGATTTTGATTCCTAAACGTTTCATGATTTCTCCTTATATAAATATATGTAATTATTGTATTAAACTTAAATTTCCCCTTTATTCTGCCTCAATATATGTTTTAATAAAAGAACATATACTCGTACATCTTGTTCAAAAAGGAGAACATTATGTGGATCACTTTGGACCAGCTAGAGTGCCTAGAAGCGGTTAATATCGAAGGAAGCATAACCGGCGCGGCCGAAAGGCTAAATCGTGCAAAATCAGCTGTTCACTACGCAATTAAAAACCTAGAAGAACAAGTAGGATTCAAAATTGTCGACACAGAGGCCTACCGAGGGAAGCTTACACCAAAAGGAACACAATTTCTCAAGAAAGCAAAAGTACTTTTGGAACAAACTAGAGACCTCAAAGATCAAATTCATCAGATTGCAAAAGGGGTCGAAGCACAACTTTGTATTAGTTCGACAGCTCTCTATTCTCTAAAAAAAATCACTAAAAAAGTAAGCTCTATACAAAATGAATTTCCCAACACAGAAATCATATTTCACCGAGAAATACTTAGTGGTGAGAGAATGTTACTTCAAAAGATGGTCGATATTGCAATAATTGAAAAGTCGGAAAGGCCCAAAGGGTATCAATGTAAAAAAATTGATGAAATTGAAATGAATCTAGTAATAGCAAAGAACCACCCATTTCTTAAATCCCTTAAAAAAGATGAGCTCTTCAAATATCCACAGATTATTCAAAGAAGTACCATACCCGATGATGATCAAGCCGGAGTTTTTCAAGAGTCTCGAAGGTGGACAGTAGGAGATTTAAATACTAAAAAGGAACTCATTCTATCAGGCCTAGGCTGGGGGAGACTTCCTCACCACGAAGTGGATAGAGAAATCAATAAAGGTAGTCTCATCCATCTCACCCAAATCGAAAAACCACTACAGGTCCCTGTTTACATCGCTCGGCTAAAAGGAGAGTATGGACAAGTTTCACAAAAATTCTGGGATTTGTTTTAGCTACTTTTTTTCAAGTTGCTCAAAAGCCCAATTGATGAGCTCAGTTTTCTCTCGTGCGACCTTCTGGAGCTCAGGACCCAAATGGTTGACCTTATCGGGGTGATATTGATTCATAAGTTTTTTATAAGCGATCCGAATATCTTCTTGTGTCGCAGATCGATCAACCTCTAAAATTTCGTAGGGTGAGTCCTGAAACTCTTTTCTAGCCTCATCTCTGGAGTCAAACCCCTCTCTGGACTTCATAACAGCAAACATCTTTCTTAGTCTTGAAATAAAAAAGAATATCAAAATAGCTATTATCAAGTAGCGAATAAAACCCATAAAGAATGTCTACTCAAAAAAAATAACTTTAGCAAGAGCTAGGAATTATAAATGTAGCACGAGATGAGTTTCGTCATAGTAATTTTTGGCGTCATACATCGCCCTGGGCTCTGTTCCCCAAACTCTAAATCCTAATCTTTCATAAAGTTTCTTTGCGCTAGAATTTGTCTCTTCAACCGATAAATAGACTGATGTCACTGTCATCTTCTCTCTAGCATGAACAACAAGCTGTTCGATCAACTGAGTTCCCAACCCTTGACCTCTGTAACTTTTATCAACGTATACGCCCCAAATATATGCCTTATGCTTTAGCTTAGGACGAGACTGTTGATGAATGCCGGCCATAGCAACTATTTGATCACCATCTTTACCCACATAAACCGAATTCGAATCATCATTAGCTTTAAATCTCTCTGCAAATGCTTCAAAACCATTCTCTTGAGTTTCTTCGTAGGTCGTAAGAAAAGCTGTTGGGGAGTTTTTAAGAGCTCTCAAACGACATTCGTACAGTGACTTCAAATCTGTGAGATCTAATCGAGAGACCACAACTGACTGTTTCATTTAAAATTCTCCAGGATATACATTTTTTTGACTTTTAGTTCAGTCTCAGAAATCATTTAATCACAAGAACCCAATGATTAGAAATCACACTTTTTTATAGGAAATTAAATGGGGCTTTATATTACGAAAATTCTTATTAGTGCGATTATTATAGTTGCAGTGACTGAAAGTTCCAAATTTTCAAACCTCTGGGCTAGCTTGATCGCATCGTTACCCCTCGTTTCTATAATATCAATTGCATGGGTATATATCGAGTCTAAAGAAATCAGTAGGGTCGCTGATCTATCCTATGGAATTCTTTGGGTCATAATTCCTTCATTAGTCTTTTTTGTGCTTCTTCCGATGTTTTTGAAGTTTGGAATAAATTTCTGGGTTTCGCTGATCGGCTCTTGTGCGCTTACTGGACTAACTTATTTGGTTTACTTGAAAATTTTGGAGAAATTGGGGATTAGTATCTAAGTTTCAACTCTATTTACAACATCACAAAGACTAATTGATTCTAAGTGTTTCTTTACCGAATCCTCAACATCATCATAAACGCCTTCTAAAATATTGCTTAACTGACAACTGATAGGACAATCCTTCATAGGATCCTTATTAGAAGTTTTAAAAATCTCGCCGTCTTCTACTGCTTCATAAATTTCTTTTAAATTGATTTTCGACATTTCCTTAGCGAGTTCTGTTCCACCATTTTTACCTTTTTGAGAAACTATCAACCCAGCCTTGGATAACTTAGACATAACTCTTCGGACTAAACCCGCATTCGTCTGAATACTCGTTGCCAAATAGTCACTTGTGATTTTGGTATCGAACTGATTTTTATCAGCAAAACCTAAAACCGTAAGTATATGTATAGCTGTTGTAAGATTCCTACTCTTCGTCATTAGTTACAATTATAGTAACATTAAAGGGATTTGTCAATAGACACCCTCAGAGACAACTAAATCACCTACCTTAAAGGAACATAAATCTCAGTTTTTATTTCAGATTCTGCAACTTCCCTAGGATCATTGGAGTAGATCTCATAGGGCTTTAGATCTTTAGAAGTCTTTAACTTATCGACTCTCGCGCTACCCATTACCGCCGACCAAGCGTTTTGAAGATGTTTATAAGCGCCGATATGATTGTATTGAAGAGCCTTATGGTTGGGCAGTTCACCGATATAAACGTCACCTTCTGGCTCAATATCCAATTCTTTTTCGTAACCAAAACAAACAGAATATCTCGCCTTTTCTTTTACAAAGTCAAAATCATGATAGATGCAAAATGTAGAATGATTTTTGTCTATGTCTTTCGAATCTCTAAACTGTGTTAATCTTTGAAAGTCAGACTCCATAGTCGGACCAATGTTCTCAATCTCACATGTGTTTTCTAAACCAATATAATGAAATGAATTTTGATCTACCTTACCAACTCTTACTACTTTCGAGTGGACTTCCCCTTCTTCAAGGCGCTCCTTAAGCATAGCCAGACCACGCTTATAATCACTTCCAACCAGAGCTGACATCATTCTCTTCATAAAAAATAGAAAAACTGGTATGGAACCCTTCATAGTCCATGTTACCAAAGTGTCTGCATCCTTTTTTGAAAGCTCAAAACTAACTTTACTTTGACTCTTCCAAGGCTTCATAAAATGTAAATCATAATAGATCGCTTCTCCGGGTTTTATAGACTCGATCTCCATCGTACCAGAGCCGATATATTTACCTTCCCACTCCTGCCTGTGGTTCACTTTTCCAGCGGGATTCTTAACTCTAAAGGAACATTCGGGCTCTTGTCTTAACCATGGAGACCAACTCGGCCAATTTTCAAAATTTGCTATATAACTGAATACTTCGGAGCTTGGCTTATTGATTAAAATAGTTTTTTCTATATCGAACGGAAGATTAATCATTACTACTCCACAGACTATTGCATCGACGTTTTATTTATTTAAACTACCCTTAATTAATTAAACACCAATTTACAGGTCTGTACTAAGGAATTCACATGTCTTATAAAGCATCTTGTCATTGTCGTGAAATAAGCGTCGAAGTTAAATCGACTCCTGAACATGTGATTCAATGCAATTGCTCAATATGTACTAAAAAAGGATTCCTCCATTGGATCGTTAAGAAAGATCAAGTGAAATTTCTATCTGGAAAAGAATCCATACGTGACTATCAATTTAATACTAAAACCGCTCATCATTATTTTTGCCCTACCTGTGGGGTTTCTCCTCTCTACATACCCCGTTCACATCCAGACTCCTATTCAGTGAACTTCCGATGCTTCGATAACTTCGATGAACTCTCCAAAACTCAAAAAATAGTCTTCTTCGATGGCCAGAACTGGGAGTCTGAAGTCGATAAAATCAAGTAATTACAGTAGTTTATAAAATTCGATCTCCACCTGTTGACATTTCCATTGTTTATGTTACTTTAAAAGTAACTTAATACGGTAAATATTGTTACTTTAATAATAACTTTTTATATTTGGAGAAAAAAATGAGCTTAAAATTAGAAAACAAAGTCGCAGTCATCACAGGTGGAAACTCTGGAATAGGTTTAGCCACGGCTAAACTTTTCAAAGATCAGGGAGCCACAGTGATTATCACCGCTAGTAGCGATGAGAGCTTTAATGTTGCGAAAACTGAGTACGGAGACCAGTTCGACATTGTAAAAACCAATGTCGCCAAAATTTCGGAGTTAGAGAGTTTCGCTAATTATGTTGAGGAAAAGTATTCTAAAATAGATGTACTTTTTCTAAATGCAGGAATCGCACATTTTGCACCACTCGAGGCAATAACAGAGGACTTTTTTGACAATCATTTTAATGTAAACGTAAAAGGAACCCTGTTTGCTGTTCAGAAGTTTTCAAATCTCCTAAACGAAGGAGCCTCGGTGTTTTTCACTACCTCTGGAGTCAGCACTAAGGGAATGCCTGGAGCTTCAGTATATGGCGCTACAAAAGCAGCTCTTAGACTCATATCTAAGACACTTTCAGCAGAACTCGTGGGTAGGAAAATTCGTGTAAATACTTTGTCTCCAGGACCAGTAGAAACACCAATATTCGGTAAAATGGGATTACCTCAAGATCAATTGGACGAAATGGCAAAAGGTATAACGGCCTCAACTCCAATTGGCAGGTTCGCTAAACCAGAAGAAATGGCAAAAGCAGCCTTGTTTTTAGCAAGCGATGACTCGAGCTATTTATTAGGTAGTGAAATTGTCGCTGACGGTGGATTCAGTCAGCTTTAAGAAAGGATTAGAAATGGCAAATTATATAGAATCAAAAGAAGATTTTGACAGCTTAGTGATAAAAAGCTCGAAGCCCGTCCTCGTCGATTTTTATGCTGATTGGTGCGGCCCATGCCAAGCCCTTTCCCCTAAGCTTGAGGAATTGAAAAACCAATTCTCGGACCAAGTCAGTATTGTCAAAGTCGATGTTGATAAACATCAGGACCTGGCTGCCAACTATGGAGTCAGAGGGATTCCAGCCATGTATTTCTTTAAGGATGGTGAGGTCAAATCACAGCTGGTAGGTAATCAACCCAAAGATAATATAGAAGGAGAACTCAAGAAACTTATGTAAGAATAAGGGCCCGTAAAGAGATGGGCCCTTTTTTATCTAGATATCCAGAGTTTTATTTTCTTCGATGATATCATCAGCTTCAATTTGATAGATAGCTGGTTCGACCTGAATAAAATCATCTTCTGTTTCAATTTCAAAATGATCATCGGCAGAAAGGGCTGCTTCCTCTTGAATCATACCAGGATGGTCAGACAGAACTACACTTAACTCTTCGGTATGTAAGTCACCTGAGGTGTTAAAACTAGTATCAAAACCAAATGCTCCACCAAAATAGACTGGCGTTCGTTTAGTGCTAAGATAGGCAACTCTTCCTGATTTACATGCTTTAGTTACACTATTTAGAATTATATTCCTGTTTCGTCTATTTAATTTAGATGTTGCCCTTAGTGGTTGCCAGTAGGCGGCCATTCCACCTTTCTTTCCTTTAAGAAAAGCACCTTCTCTTTGTATTAATCTTCGAGCCATTTTTACTGCGCATTGAATATTAGTATAAGGATTTTTTAAATCTTTCTTGGGACATCCGTAAGCCCTTCGTAGTTTTGGATTTATTTGATATAAACCAATATTTTTTCCACCACGAAAATTAACATAGTTTTTAGGGCCGTGTAGACTTTCCTTCCAAGCGAGAGATACAAAGAGTTGGTGCCAGAAAAGTTTTTTTACTTTTTTACTCTTTTTGTATTTTGGGCAGATCTTCCCAATTTTTGAGTCATAATGATTTAAAAATGTTTGATTATGAACGGAGAAAAGCTGTTTTCTGAGAGTTTGATCCCACGACTTTTTCCAAGTGCCTTTGACTAATCGACCGGTATACCTCGCGCCAAAACCATCCTGAGGCATCATTGTCACAAAAAATAAAACGCTAACTACAAAAAGAAATAACTTTTTAAATGTTCTCATTTTTCCCCCTGAACCACAGACTCAATCCGTGGCTATAGGAAGAAATTTTAATGACAATAGAATGCGTCTCAACTGACTTAAATTAAGTGAATATTTGACCAAAGTGACAAGCTTTGCGGCCTCATCGCGTCATTCGCTAGTTATCGAATTAACCAAAGATATATCTAATAATGGCCCAGCCAAGAGTAACAATTACAGCCAGTCCTAAAAAGTTCAAAATAAGACCTATTTTGATCATATCCCGAACTTTAATAACATTGGTACCGAACACAATTGCATTGGGAGGTGTGGATATGGGCAAACTAAAAGCGAAACTGGATGCCATCGCCGCCGGTATACCTATAACCATTGGGTGAAGGCCAGCTGACTCGCTCAACTTCATAATTACAGGTAGCGCAACAACACACAAAGCAACATTGGACATGATTTCAGTTAAAAATAAAGCAACACAAGTTAAACCAAGAGTAAGTAACCATATATTCATTTCGCTGGATCCAGGAGTGACCCCTCCTGATACAGCACTAGTGACTACATCAATTAAGCCCACCTGATTGAGTGCACCAGCAATAGCCATTCCTCCGCCAAAAAGCAAAACAATATTCCAAGGAAGGAAACCAATATCATCAATATCTAAAACTCTTCTCCAATTAACATCCTTATAGGGTATTAGGAAAAGGGCTAAACCGCCAAAGAGTGCAATTGAAGTGTCGTTCAAAAATTTTGCACCAAAAATATAATGGATAAGCCCTTTAAAAACCCAAAGACCACAAACCGAAGCAAAAATGATTATCGTTAACTTTTGCTTAGAATCGATCGAACCTAAAGTGGTTAATTTCTTTTTTACGAAAGATTGGAAGTCTTTACCAATCTCTATTGCAAACGGAAAGATACGTATCAAAAGGTAATACATAATTGAAATTACAGAAACTCCAACCGGTACCCCTATTAACATCCACTTCCAAAAATCGACTTGTTGTGAATAAAGATCATCTAAATAACCCAGCAAAACAACATTTGGTGGAGTTCCAACTGGAGTCATTACTCCACCAATATTGGCTGAATAGGCTATTGCTAAAAACAATGAAATTTGGAAACCACGCAATGTTTTTGAATCAAGATTCTCTACATTATTTCGCAAAAACTGTACGACAGACATTGCGATGGGCACCATCATGACCGTCGTCGCAGTATTACTAATCCACATACTTAGAAATGCGGTAGCAATAATGAATCCTAGTAATACACCTCTATCCGATCGTCCCGTGACTGAAAGAATTCGAAGAGCTATTCTTTCATTAAGTTTTGTTTTCTCTAAGGCCCTCGCGATTATGAAACCACCCAAAAATAGATATATGACCGGATTCGAGTAGGCCGAAGTGACGGTTTTTAACTCGGTTAAACCTAAAACCGGCAGAATAATAATAGGAATGAGTGCGGTCACTCCCAGTGGAACGACTTCGACAACCCACCACATTACCATCCAGGCTAAAACTAACAATGTAAGCATTCGGTCTTGAGGCACATCTAATACGCCAGAAAGTTGAAACAGAACCTCACCGAGTAAAACTAGTGGTGGTAAAACTATCGAAATTAGTCTTGGTTTACTCAAAAATATTCCTATTTCTTTAAAAGTTTAAAAGCATGATTCCACTGATTAGATTTGAAGCCTGGTATACACCACAACATCGCTAAAGGCTCTATAGCTCTAGCGGCTTCAACCTCACCCATGTCTTCTATTTCCCATCCAAACTTATCTAAGATTTCAGACACCGCCGATTTTGCGTTGGAATCATTTCCACAAATAAACATTGAAGGCCTCTGATCACCAAATTCAGGATTCACCATGAGTCCACTTCCAACACAAGAAAATGCTTTAACAAACTTCGCATTTTGAAACCTAGTCTGCAAAGTTTCCATTAAACTTTCACCTGCTCCGGTAAAATAATTTATAACTCCATTTACTGGCGGCTCATCTGAGATGGGGTTCGTTGCATCGACAATAATCTTATTAGAAATTTCAGCTTCACAAAGCTCTAGCGCTTCTTCGGCTGCATTACCCTTGATTGCTAAGAAAACCATCTCACTATTTTCGGCAACTTCTGAAAATGTGCCGGTAGAGGCATTTGATCCTGCAGAAGCCAACCACTCATTCAGTTTTTCTGGATCTCTAGAACCCCTAACAACCTCATAGCCATGCTTAAGAAGACCATTAGCTAACGTTTCTCCCACAATCCCTGACCCTAGAACTCCAATTTTCATAGAAATCTCCTCTACTCGACTTTCGAACTACTGTGATGAGTAAAAGAATAGTCTTAGCTAGAAATGAAAGCAATTTAATACTAGAACTGCTATCATTGAAGACTTGAAGGGAACCCAATAAGAGATGGATATTGAGCCAAAACTCTACGAGCTAATCGACCAAGAGAAACTTAGCGGCTTTTGCAATGTAAGCGGCGATATATTTAGGCGCCTTTATTTTCAAGGTCTTGGTGCTCTTTCGCAAAGTCTAGCTGGCCAGAAGTTACACAATGGTGTGATGGCCATGTGTATTACAGAGGGACGGGTTCAGGATTTCAATTTTGATTTTGACGCTACGTTTTCAATGATTGCAAGTCCAAAGCTAAAATTGATAACTGAGATTACATCCCACAAAGGAATAACTGCTTCGGGTAGTGTTTTCGATCAAGAAAGCCCCTCATTCAAAGTCGAACTCAAGTTCGATAATCAAAATGAGGATTTGAAATCTATGCTAACTCAACTATTTAGACTTCCGATTATCCCCGAACTTGCGAAGCCTATAAAGAACAACCCTGAAATATGTGATCAAGATTTAAATTTGTGCTGGCTAGATTTTTTTGGCCCAGGAATTGGCTCTGGAATGTATGCATTGTCTTTACTCAAAGAGGATCAGTACGACACTAAAATTGAAATTAACGATGAAGAAAATCAAATTCAAATCAAAACTTGGTCCAGCTATTTACCCTTAAGATAAAAAGCCAGCACATAATTTGTACTGGCCCTCTTCAAAGAAAATTTTAAAAAAATTCTATCTCAACCACTCAAATGTCGAAACAGGGTGATCAATAATTTTCCCCGGTTGCGGGAACAAATATTGGTGTCCTCCTAGAATTCCTAAGCCACCATCTGGATGATCTACAACTATTGGAAAACCCTTACTCTCATTTAAATATCGACCCAGGTTATTCCACAGAGCATTTGGTTGATTTAATTCAAAAGTATAAATCGTATTCACGTAGCTTAAACCCTCAGCCATTCCACCAAATAAAAACAACTTGCCATTATGAAACCCAGCTCCAGGCGCAAAAGTTTTAAAAGGAAGTCTTTCTAACTCGGTAAATTCAGAAGTTGCTGGATTAAATTTCGTTACATTATCTAACCAATCAAAGTGACTGGCACCTTCGGAAATTCCACCTAGTAAATAAACCTCATCTTTAACAACAACGGCTGTGAAAGCTCTTCGCAAAGGATCCGGTAACAAATAAGGTAGAGAGGTGATTGTCTCAGTTTCCAAGTCAAAAACATCAATCTGAGAATGAAATTTACCTTCTTTATCCCCATCAAACTTTGGAGTCGAATTCCATCCACCCAACAAATAAACCTTCGTTCCTATTTTCGCTATTACATTGGATGAACGAGGAATTGGTAGCCTTACAGGAAGTGTTTCCCACTTATCAGCGAAAATATCATATCTTTCTATAGAATCGAGGGACTTCCATTTTGGGTTATGGTCATGTGAAAACGCAAATCCTCCAAAAACGTAGATAAACCCTTCATGAGCAATTGCTTCAAATCCATGTCGAGGAGTCGGCATGGGAGCTCCTTGAGTCCAAGCTTCAGTTAGGACATCGTATATATCCATACGATCTAAAAAAGAATCTTCAGGGTAAGTGTGCTCTGGCCCCTGATGCCCACCAATAACAAAGATTTTAGTATCACTTGTTACCGATGCGAACGACGATCTTGCGGGGCTTGGAAAAGAAGGCTCGATCGTTTTAGAAATTGATGTATCTCCAGCAAAGGCAGGAACATATTCAAAGACACCTTTTTTAGCAATAAATGGTTGAGGATTAACTACAAAGGTGGTGCCCATAGCCTCTTCTCTACTTATACTGTAGATATCAAGTTCAAACCCCTTTGAGTCATCCAACATAGTAAAGTATATTTCACCGGTTCTCCTATAAATCGGCGTAAATTCCCTCTCCGGTGAATCAGTAATCTGTAGCAAACTTCCATCAGCAAGGTCTATTCTGAAAATATCCCACTGTTTATTTATGACTCCTGCATAGGCAACATATCTGTTGTCTGCAGATAAAGAGGGAACCATCGCGTGAACACCTTGCCCACTGATTTGTGTTTTCTTTTTAGTTCGATAGTCATACATCCAAAGCTCTTTCGGAGAAGTCTTCGAAGAGCTATCTTTAGTTTCATGAAATACAACAAAGGCTCCATCTGATGAAACAGCAGGGAAATAGGCCTCAATAGAACTTTCAATTGTTTCATATCTAGGAGTATATCTTCGAGTCTCATACTGATCAGACGATCGAACCGACTTAAATGTTTTAGATCTTTCAGTCGGCAAATGGATGCGCATAATATTTTGGACAGTGGTACCATCTTTTAATTTTCTAGGACCACTAAATGATAAGTAATGTCCATCACCAGAAAACTCTGCATGAATATACTGGTAATCCATGGGAGTCCAAATCTCTCTGACTTGATCTCTTAGATCTAAAACTTCTATGCGTACCGAAACATTACCAGGCTCTATCCTCCCTATTGAATACGCAACAAACCTTCCGTCACTGCTGATCTCGGGATGATAAGCGTGCTCCGATTTAGGAGTTAAGTATTTGATGAATTGACCTTGATCATCAGCTAATACGACTCGTCTCTCATCACCGACTTGGCTCAAGTAAACCATATTTGCCATCAAGACTTGTGGTATAAAAAACAGCGAAAGAGTAACCAATAACTTCATTATTCCCCCTACAAATTACATGACCCATAAAAAACCACCACATCAGCAACGAGTCAAATTGTGATGAAATTCATAGGGAACAAACGAATTTGAACCGGGAAGGAATGGCGCTAACTCTATGCGTTAACGCTTTAGAAATGAACTCTCTTATTCAAAAAGAATGACACTTATTGATTTCTACTTTTAAGAGCTTTGATTCCCTCAACACCGATAAGCTCTTTTTCGATTCGGATGATATCTTCACCGAGTTCTTCAATCTCGGTAACCTTAACGAAATAACCAATCAAGGTTGAATAGGAAAACTCTCGGTAAACACTTGGTTGGCCTGCCTCTTTTTGTTTTGTGCACATAACTTGGATCTGCTGTAGATCTCCGACTGCAGTAGCCGCCATTGATTGAGAACCTACTTTACACTCTTCCTTATATTTGCTTTCACCAAAAACATCAGAGTCCCTTAGCACTTCAACAGAGAAACCTCGTTCAGCTTTTAATGGAAAAATAGAATCGACATTCCCAGAGTATCGAACGAGAGTAGTATCTCCTTCAAAATAACCCTCGCTTTTTAAAGGCTGCATGAAAGGATTCAAATAAGTCCACATTCTCGCCTCAGTCCCTTTACTTGGGCGTTCTATTTTCCACTCGATCTCAGTCTTATTCTCATTTACAACTTTAAAAATCTCTTCATAGGCCTCAGATTCAGCATCATTTTTAAATACTCTGACTTGATACTTAAATGTATCACCTTTACTGCGCTCTGGAAGATACAAGCCTTTGCGATAATCTTTAACGATTTGAGGTCGCTCAATATCAGTTCTAAAAAAATACCAACTCAAAAAACCAATAATTAAAACAAAAAATAAAAGACCTACTCGAAACAAGGCTTTGTATTGAACCATGTCCATCTTAGGTTGACGGGCACCAGGAGAAGCCTCTCCAGATTCAGAAATTTTTGAGAAAGCAGAAATAGCTTCTTCAACAGCCTGATCAGCAAACTCGCCTTCTGACGTCTCATTCTGATACTTCTCTTGTATCCGCTCTAAAAGTGGGAACAACAATCTAATATCGTCGTCTGTGTAACCCTTATTTTTGAAAGATTTGGTCACATCATCTCGGTTCATTTCGCCCCCGGTTAACATCTTATACCCTCCAACTTAAGCATCCTTAGTTCTGAGATCAAGCTTCTTTGTGTATATTCTTTAGTCAGCTCACCAATGTCTGCCTCAGAATACCACTCTCGCGCGTCAATACTTGGTAAGCATCTTGCTCTTATTTAGCTTAAAAAGGAGCAGAGAGATGGGGAGATTAGGCATGGCACTCGCCTTAGCGGTAATGCTAAGTGCGTGTTCTAATATTAAAGTCGAACAAACGAAATCAGAAAATTCTTCAGGAATCAGTATTGCAGACATTCAAAAACAAGACGCTACATTCGGAGGCTGCCAAATGCCAGACGGTAGCTGCCAAAGCTATTGGTTTAGATTCGGAACCGATTTAGAGTTAGTCGACAAAGCTATAAGACTATACTCAAGGGACTGCGCAAACAATCAGGGTTCATTTGCTACCGACCTGGTTTGCCTATCCAATGATCTTAAAGACAGCAATTTTAACGAATGCTTCTCCTATCAAAAAAGTGTGGAGTCTTCGATGACTGTATTAACATCAAAAATTTACTATTTAGAAGCCTATGTTCGCTCCAAAAAGAAAGAGAACGCACCCGCAGGTTCAAATGAAACTACTTTAAGTGAGAGTGATTTGGACGCCTACAGAAATCAATTTTTTATGGAAACAGACATTGCATGCAAAGAAAAAGGTGGAACACCACTTCAGGCAGTTTTTGAAAATTCAAAATAAAAAAGGGGAGCAAAACTCCCCTCTTTAAACAGTATTACGTAAGCTCCAACTACAGACTGATCGTCATTGATTGAGGTCTTCCAGTCATGGTCAATCGCTTCTCGGCTTTTCTCCCATCTCTGGTCACAACTCTAATCAGGTATTCCCCAGGCATTAATACTTTGTGAAAGTAATTTCCTCTGTTTGTAGCAAAAGGGCGTTCGCCTTGCGTATGCTCGATTGGCAAAACTTCAATCAATGCTGGTTCATTAACAAAACCAAACTGATTATCAATATACAAAGTAAACATATTAGAGCTCATTTTCTCAAAGAGCCACAACAAAGCGTTAGTATGAGTATTTACTAGATTGTCTCTTTTACTATAAGGAGGATGAAATTCTGTTCCAACTTCCAGTGTTATTGAAACTGCACCGTAGTTAGCAAACATATGGCTCATGGAATCTCCATCCACACCATACAAAATCTCCCATGCAGTTCCAGCCTTGTAATGCCCTCTTCCATTCTCAGTTGGAAGTTGCAGTGCAAATTCTTTTGCTAAATTCGTTAGAGTTTCATGCTCTCCAGTTTTTGAACCCGTACATCCATAGGGGATCAATACCAATTCACTAAATGAATGGTAAGAAATATAAGCAGCCGGTTTTATAGCTTCTGCAAGACCAATCAATGCTTGAGTTTCTGGCTCACTTGCAGGCCCCTCACCGCGATATGTTTGAGAGCTCTTCATGCCCGATGAACCTCTACACTTACCAAATTGGTAATTATAGTTTCGATTTACATCGACTCCAAAAGTGCGACTACCATTAGCTCGTGCATTTTTTCTCCAATAACTGTTTTTAGACCAAACAATATTGGACCCATCTACATTGAGCATTGGAACAATCCATACGTTCCACCTTTTAATAAGCTCGATTGCAAATTCGTTTTCAGCATAAGCCGCAGCCAAGAGAGACCAAGCAAATTGAATTGAAATTTCAGGAGTAATAACTTCCCGTGCATGATGAAGTCCATCTATCAGAATTGAAGGCTTCGTATGATAACTAGGATTATTTACATCAGGGGTTGTTGACAAAAGTAATCCGTAAATTGGCTCACCAAGAAAACTTTTACCAATGACATTTAGTTGAGTGAGTTCTGGAGCGGAATTAGCGATCTGAGTTAGTATTGCTTCTACTTCTTTCGGATTCAGATAACGATCATCGGCTTCGATGGCATTCTCAGTTCCCAATGCATTCGATTCGACGATTTGACCATTCAATCCGTATGAAGTTAGCAAGGCAATGTCTGACGTAGAAACGATCGTCTCCACATATCCAGCCTCCCAGTTAATACCTGAGATATCTATACCCGAATTGTTCAAATATTCGAGCAAACCCATAGCTGAGTAATAATCATAACCTATTAATGAAATTTGAAATCGGTTGAGTTGCGAAGATGACACCAGTGATTGTGCACCGACTTTCATTCCCAAACTTAAAAGCACGATGGCTAAAAGTATGCGGATTCCCATAATCCCTCCATGTAAATAAAGTCCCGTCCTTGAACTTCAGATTCTATGGAGAACAGACACTGGATTAAAGTACTGGCGCACTATGTCGCTTCGATTCTAGAAATGACTCGTAGCTGGAAAGCGTAAGCCTCTTAGGATATTTGCTAAATTTTCTTTCTCATGCTTCTGGGCCAGGACATCCAAGATTGAAAGTCGATCTTTCAACTCGAAATCGCCAGGCAAGAAATATTGCATCGACCAGTCAGGCAACAATCGATCATCAATATTTTGCTCCATGAGAGTCGTGACATTTTTATGTCTAGGGTCACTTGAGATTGTATCGTATAAACCTCTAACACTCTCTTCATCGCCCTCCAAAAGCTGAAAAAAGTGTGTGCCATCAAAAACTAGAAATCCAGTTATGTTTTTTGCCGAATTTTTTGCCCGAGCTTTTTTCAGTAAATCTTGCAGATCTTGCTCTGAAAAATTGTGAACTGTTCCACTAATGTAACTAATCTGGAAAACCATCGATATCCTCTAATATCCTCTAAATCTGTTATTAAGTACATTTTATTAGAATTATTGGAAAAGGCCCAGCTCTTTTCCCGACTCCCCGTTCAATGTCATAATAAAATGAGACAAATTGTACGTTTTGGATTCGACTAAAAGTTTTAGAAACCATGAACAATGAGTTCAATAAACTTAAAACAGGCCAAGTAAATACTGAACACTCATGTAGGCTAAAGTCAGAATTCCTGCCGCACTCAAAATGATTAAACTCAAAACAAGAAACAAATAAACTCGACTCGATTTATTAGCCTTAACGGGATCACTCTTTAGAGATTTGAAGATTTCTATATTTCTTTTGTTAGACTTCCAAAAAATATCAAATACATCACCAAGAAAAGGAATCTGACCGATCCCTACATCCAACAAAATATTCAGCAACATACGGATAATTGAATTAAAATTAGCACCCATCTGTGCTGATCGAAAAACGATATATAAACTTAAAAAAGAAGTTATATAATCACCAGCTCCAGGTATGAGGCCAATTACCGAATCCCACCCCACCTTCAAACCAAAAGGTAACGAAATAGATTCATCAAGAAACCTCGACAACCTCTCAATATCTTCACCTTGAGCCTTAAGGCGATAAGGAGATTGATCTGTGCTCTTTTGTTTTGAATCACTGGTCAATTTAATAGACCTTTCAAATTGCAGCAGATATAAACTAATTTGCTCTACTAGAGAGATTATTCTATGGGAATGCAAAAAAAGAAAATACTAGTTTTAGGTGGAAGTCGTTTTTTTGGCAAACAACTCGTTGAGCGTCTTATTCAAATAGGACACCAGGTATTTCTTTTTAATCGAGGCAACACCCCAGAAACTCCAAACGCAACAAGAGTTATTGGAGATCGAAAATCCCCTTCAGACCTGGAGTCGGCAGCCAAGCAAGGAC
>CAZFYV010000001.1:33399-34841 GCA_964523195.1 uncultured Pseudobdellovibrionaceae bacterium | reverse complement strand
CAAAAATAGGATCAGGCTCTACATACCTAAATGCGTACATTATTTGATAGCAGGCCGAAAAAACCAAACAGAACCTGAGATGCACCGGCGAAATCGCGAAAAACAACAGTTGACCTAAAAACAATAAACTCAAGTCTTCTCGCCAAGAAGAACTATCTAAATACTGAATGTATATGAAACCAAGCGCTACCCCTGCGATCACGACAAAAAACTGACCCGCTTTAACCGAAAGATAACTAGGTGATTTACTTTGCTCACCTTTTTTATAAGCGTCGACTAAAGTGCCTGCGAAAAGGAATTTAGATTTAGACAAACTCAAGTTTTCTTTGAAGGCCTCAACTCTAAAGCCTTCTGGGCCGAATACAAAATATCTCACTAACAAGATAGTTAAAAAGTATAAAGCAAGTACGAAAAAACGATCAGTTTGAAAAGTTCCATGCACAGATCCAAAATAGGCCATCGTAAGACTAATCA
Organism: uncultured Pseudobdellovibrionaceae bacterium; assembly: GCA_964523195.1. Lineage (GTDB taxonomy): Bacteria > Bdellovibrionota > Bdellovibrionia > Bdellovibrionales > JAGQZY01 > JAUHWN01. Next base: position 34,367 of record CAZFYV010000001.1, on the reverse strand, counting down.
GGGACAGTGGAAACAGTAATTCACGAAAGAAAGAGAACTTGTTCATAACTTCAAAGCCTCGGTCACACGTTCATTCAAATCTTCAAAGGAGGAGTCTTTAAAGTAATAGGCAGGGACTTGTTTTTGATTGAACCACCTGTGCACAGTTTCCAGCTGGTCCAAACTAAGCTGTCTCAGCTCTTTCATCTGTCTTTCGTTGAGCTTCAATACTTTCGAGTCGGCAAGCAGATAGGAGTCCATAAAAAAACCAATAACATTCACATGTCGAGCCATAAGTAGTGACAAATCATTTAATTTTTCATCCATAGCAGATAGAAAGATAGGACTCACATAGATAATGGTTTCTCGAGGTTTAATCATGGTCCTATACTTTTTAAACATGGACTGCTGATTCTCAACAGGCCTCAGATCCATTATAGTTTTCGATAGGTAATCGAGGTACCCTGCCCCTCCGCCATAGCCAATGAATTTATTTTGACTAATTATTTGCACTTGGGCTCCAGTGGATAGCACTTGTTTTGCAATACCCAAAGCTAATCTCTTTGTAATTTCCCACGAAGACTCGTCAAAATTTTGCACGTGTAGGCGGTGATCCATCTCTATGCAAATTGATACATCCGCATTAGAAAGTCGCTCAAACTCTCTAACGACAAGTTCACCTCTTTTGGCACTTAACTTCCAACTCACCCACTTGAGTGGGTCACCCCTACGATAATCTCTGACTCCACTAAAAGTTGGCGATTGACCGAAAACCTCGACATCTAAGTTTCCAAACCTACTTATCTCCTCAACTCCTTGCAAAGTAAGGGGCTTGAGATCATCAATTTCTGGATAAACTTTGGTTTCATGACGATCAGCTATCTCAACACTAAAACTAAAAAAGCCGAACACATCTTGAACATAAGCCGTTAAAGCTGAATAGTAATGGGTGCCCATTTCGAAATCAGCTGATCTCTTAACTTTGAACT
>CAZFYV010000001.1:0-33380 GCA_964523195.1 uncultured Pseudobdellovibrionaceae bacterium | reverse complement strand
TTGGTTAGGAGCAACGCCAGATTCAATGGAATAGAACTGTTTTCGATCTTTTTGACCAGAAAAACTATCTGTAAAGATAATATGAGGAAGGCTCGACCAGTTAGAATTAGTAATTTCGTACAATACCCTAAACTCTTCTCCAAATTTCACACTGTAAGGGACAATTCTTTCAATCGATATCGATTGAGCTAATCCTAATGTCCTCATGTATATAAAAATCAATGAAAATATTAGAGTTGCTGCCAAAGCCGTAAAAAAACGATCCATGAGGCTTAAACCCAAACAAACTAAAACTAAAAGAACCGCCAAATAAAAGGGATGGAAAAAACTCATGAGGCGGGCCGAAATAGGAAAACCTCGAATCTCCTTCATCATTCGTCGCGACTGCTTGATTAAATCTCTGGTTCCTAGTCGACGAATACTCTTCATGGTTTAGCCAGGGCTAGGAACATTCTGTAGACACTTTTTAACAACGTCGTTTGCTTTTATTCCTGTAAGGCGAACCTCAGGCTTAAGTACCAATCGATGAGCCAACACAGGCCCTGCCAAATGATAAATATGAGAAGGTTTAACGTATTTGTCTCCTTGCAGCCATGCATAAGCCTTTGAGGAGTTAATTAAACCGATAAAGCCCCGCGTACTAGATCCGCACAAAAGATCATCCGATCGCCGAGTTTCTTCGACAATTCTCATCGAGTAGTCATATATCTTGTCGTGCACTTCAATGGCATTGACTTGCTCTTTGGCCATCTTCAATGCATCCAAATTAGTGACAGAACTCAATTTATTAACCGGGTGAGTTCCCTTTATTTGTTTAACGGCTTCAATCTCTGAGCCACGCTCTGGATAACCCATCCCCATTCTCATGAGAAAGCGATCCATCTGTGCTTCAGGCAATGGAAAAGTCCCAACCTGTTCAATTGGGTTTTGAGTTGCGATCACAAAAAAACTCTCAGGTAGATCATAGGTCTTACCATCTGAGGTGATCTGGATTTCGGCCATTGCTTCAAGAAGGGCTGACTGAGTTCGAGGTGTTGCCCTGTTCAATTCATCGGCGAGTAAAACCGTTGTGAAAAGAGGGCCTTTTATAAACTCAAACTCTTGGTTTTTTTGATTAAATACTGAAGCCCCAATAATATCCGAGGGCAAAAGGTCTGGAGTAAACTGTATTCTTCTAAAAGGGGCTTCGACGGTCGTCGCAATACTTCTCGCTAATATGGTTTTACCTGTCCCGGGTAAATCTTCAATGAGAAGATGGCCGCCAGCTAACCAGCAAGTTAGTGCTAATTGTATCTTTTCTTTTTTCCCGAAGATAACTGACTCTATTGAGCCAAGAACTTTTGATTGAAATACGTCTGCCTGAATCATCCCTAACCTAGTTGTCGTACTGTATTGCTTCCCTGCTTTTTTAATTCCTCTATTACATGCTCGTAAAGAAGTGGACTCACTGTTTCTAAGGATTCACTTCTAATTTGGTCGATTTGATTAGTAACAGTCAAAAACTGCGAAAGGTGTTTCCCCGACCAATCTTCCTGGTTCATATACTTCAAAAATCCACCGAGTAAACTCTTTGCAACGTCCATAAACTGAGTTCGTTTTTTTTCACTAAAACTATTGTCTGACATCCAATCCTGAAGCCATGAGTAAAACTCGGTATACTCTTTTTCAACAAGTAGTTTGTAGGATGGCGGAAGAGTTCTAATGTTGTAAAATTCTGGCCTATGCAACAAATGGGTCGTAACAAAAGGTTTTGAGCTATTACTGTTAATCCTTTTGAACTGCCTTTCCATCTTCCATTTTATCATTTCTGGAAGATGCATAACGTTCAAAATTTGTATAGTCGGAGCCAACCAAACATCAATATTCCCAGGCGCTTTATCAATCTTCAGGAGATTTCTCTCCATCACTGACCACTTACTCGGGTGACGAATATAATCGTTGATAGGACCAACACCATCCAAACTCACACCAAGCTTAACTTTTTTAAAATGTTCCCAAAGCTTTAAAGCCTTTTCAGGAACGATTGAAAGGTTTGTGTTGTATTCCAATGTTACAAAGGGCGCTCGGCCTCTTTCAACAAGCTCATTCAGAAAATCATAATGTTGATGAATTAAAAGAGGTTCACCACCCACTAAATAAACGTGCTCGATAGACTCGATCTGTCCATAAAGCTGATCCCAGAAGTCATTACTTTCATACCAGGTGTAGGGATCATCTTTGGCTTTGACGATTCCTCGTTCGTTCGCCTCTAGCTCAATGGTTCCGTGGGTATCTTTAAATTCGTTAATACCCATCGCATGAAAATCGGAATACCAGGAGTGAGAGTCACTTGGGCCACACATTCGGCACTTTAAGTTACAGTGATTACCAAACCTAAGATCCCAATAACGAGTCGGAAACTTTTGAATGTCAATCGAACCATCCGATGCGGTCAGCTCTCTAGCATCTTCATAGCTAACATGCTGTCCCCATAACTCAGTCTCATATGTTCTTCTAGAGCGAATTCCAGACTCTTCTTCTCTCTCACATCGCATACAGCTCTCTGGCCAAACACCTTCGAGCATTTGCTTGCGAATCAGTTTTAAATCTACGGAATTTCGCGCCTCATTGAGATCCGAGTCCTTAGCACTCATAACCCGCCCGTCAGACCTATTTAAAAGCCCGCGACTCAGACTAGAATTCGCCTGGCAACAAACTCTAAAATCTCCGTTATTCCTAAGTGCCTGGTGCATCCAAGGTAAAGGGCACCAAGATTTGGGTTTTTCACTCATATCTTCAGTCTATAGCAGGCTTTTCAAAAATAAAGAGCTAAAGCAGTCATTTCTTAACGCTGTGTTTAACAGTGAGACGCTGTAAGTTCTAAGCATGGCTCAATTGACCCCCTAAGCTTTGTTTACTTTAATAATGGGTCAGGAGAACGCTTTGGCTGCAATTTGGGATATCGATAACTTTTTTATTACCTACGATGAACCCCTGAAGGAAGATTTTTGGAGGCAAATCAAAAAAAACTCCCCTTGGGTGAAGCGAATTGACGGCGTCAAAGGCTTCGATGCCGCCCATAAAGCATGCGCAGAACAATCAAAAACTGAAAGATTCATAACAATTGATGGAGATAATCTCCTTACAGAAACTTATTACTCTACCGAAATGGACTTTGACTCTTTTGCCGAGAACGAAGTCATTAGCTGGACAAGTAAAAACGAACTCAACGGGCTTTGTTATGGAAACGGTGGTGTAAAGTGCTGGACTCGAAAAACGGTCATGGAAATGAAGACCCACGAAAATGCCGAAGATGAGGAGAGCTCTGTAGACTTTTGCTTCCAGCTCAACTACTTACAAATGCCCCAGATTCTTTCAACAACATCCGTCACAGCAACTCCCTACCAAGCATTCAGAGCTGGGTTTCGAGAAGGTGTTAAAATGGTCTTAGACCGCGGAAAGATACCAGAGTTTAGCGGCGAGCAGCCCACTGATATTTTTGAATTATTGGCCAGATCCAATTTGCAACGCCTGAGAATATGGTGTTCCGTTGGCGCAGATGTATTCAATGGCAATTGGGCTATTTATGGTGCTCGCTTGGGCACATATATGACTCTCCTAACAGAATGGGACTATTCTCTGGTCAGAGATTACGACTGGTTTCGCGATTTTTGGACCAACGAAATTAAAGCTCAATTTTCGGGAACTTCCCACTCCTGCGATTTTTCCAATTATTCTTGGAATAATAGTATGCTTGAAAACGAGATCCACCGAATCGGTGATATATTAAATGACCGCCTTAATTTCCAGGTCGCATATCTTAATGGTGACTCTTCCCGCTTTTTTAAGTCGACATACGTGAACCCCCTTCGAGAAGGACGGATGTTCTAGTGTACGATATTTTTATGCTGACCTATAAAGAGCCCAACGGTGATGAGAATTTTGCTCGTCTTAAAAAGCTTCAACCCAAAGCCCAACGTATTGATAATATTAAGGGCATTCTTAACGCACACAAAATGTGCGCTGAGAACTCTAAGGGATCTCACTTTTATGTTGTTGATGGGGATAACTACGTTTACGACTCCTTCCATTTTGACTATGAAATAAAAGAAGAAGATCAAGAAGCTATTCACGTTTGGCGTTGCAAAAATGCCGTTAATGACTTGGTCTACGGATACGGGGCTATAAAACTTTTCCCAAAGGTCCACGTCCAAGCAAAAGCAAATATGAATTTGGATATGTCCACATCTCTTGCTCCAAAGTATAGAATTATCCATACACTTGCTTCAGAAACCCAGTTTAACACTGATCCTTACAACACCTGGAAGTCTGCATTTCGAGAATGTGTAAAGCTGTCTAGTGGCCTAATTAAGAACTCCCAACAAAAGGAAAGCCAGGAACGTCTAGACACCTGGTGTGAATTAGGTGCTGATCGCCCTTTCGGAAAATGGTGCATACTTGGAGCTAATATGGGTAGAGAATTTGTAGACGTAAATAAGGAACAACCTGAGCAATTGAATAAAATCAACGACTTTGATTGGCTAGAAGAGAAGTTCAAAGAGGTAGAACTGTCTCAGACTTAAACGAGATTTATTTAAATCAAAAAACAGATTACAATGTTATTTGAAATAAGAGGAAGCTTCGACAATGAAAATTGAGGATATTAAAAAGAAAGTTAGCAAAACCTTTTGCATCCTTCCATGGATCCATCTTTCTACAAGGCCAAATGGTCATATGAGGGTTTGCTGCACGGCTAATGCTTCTAGCGCTGGCGCTACCAATGACAAAAAATACGGCGGAGAAGTCGGAATTCTTAAAAATGACGATGGCAAACCGGCAAACTTAAATCATACCGACCTTTTGTCTGCGTGGAACAATTCTTATATGAAAGATGTTCGTACAAAGATGCTGGCCGGCGAAATCCCCGCTTCTTGCACCAAATGCTTTAAAGAAGAAGCTGCCGGCCATAGCTCCAAACGAGTTTGGGAGACAGAGTACTGGTCACAACGAGTTAATATCGATGATCTATTGGCACAAACCGAAGAAGATGGCTCGGTTCCGCCTCAAATTACCTACGTGGACTTGAGACTTGGAACTAAGTGCAACTTAAAGTGTATTATGTGCTCCCCCCATGACAGCTCACTATGGGTTGGTGATTGGAAAAAACTTTATCCGCAAATCAAAAACCCCAGCCTTAAACAGATTATGATTTGGAACAACAAGGGCCAAGTTGATGGTGCGACCTATGATTGGCACAAGGAAAATAAGGTCTTTTGGGAACAACTTTACGAACAAATCCCAAATATGAAGCAACTGTATTTTGCTGGCGGCGAAAGCACTATTATAGAGGAACATTATACTTTACTTGAAGAGTGTATCAAACGAGGCGAAGCTTCCCATATCGAATTGCGCTACAACAGTAATGGAATTGAACTCCCCGATCGCTTGTTTGAGTTGTGGAGTCACTTTCAAAGAGTACGATTTCATTTTAGTATCGACTCGGTTGGCGAGATGAACGATTACATTCGATACCCTTCAAAATGGCCTCATATTGAAAAGCAATTTGAGCTACTAGACAACACAACAGACAATGTTGAAGTTACCGTGGCCTGCGCAGTTCAAATGCTAAACATGTACTATTTGCCAGATTTCATTAAATGGAAACTTAAAAAGAACTTCAAAAAAATCAACCCTTACCCTTTAGGAGCTGGTCTAATCAATTTTCATTTTGTCTACCACCCGGCTCACCTTAACGTTAAAGTTTTCCCTAAGAGCTTTAAAGAAAAGGTTCGTAAAAAGTATGATGAGTTTTACGACTGGTTAAAAGAAAACTACCGAAACGACCAAGAGTTTTTAGAAAACAAATATGGTATCCCTCGATTAAAAGGCATGGTCTCTTTTATGGAAGCCGAGGATTGGTCTCAACGCATGCCTGAGTTCAAGGAGTATATTAACAAAATGGACTCAATTCGTGGAACAAATTTCAGGGAAGTATTTCCTGAAATGGCTGAATTACTTGACTATGAAGAACAGGGTTTAGACGAACAAAAGCAAAGCGCTCTATGACCAAGACCTTTTGTTATTTACCATGGATTTTTCAAGGCACAAGAACCAATGGACATCTGAGAGTTTGTTGTGCAGCAAATTCTGGCCCCAACAAAGGCTCATTGACTAAAGATGATGGAACCGAGTATAGAATCGGCCAAGACTCTTTAACTGAATCTCGAAACTCTCAAACGTTAAAAGAAGTCAGAAAGGCCATGCTCGAAGGGAAATGGCACCCTGTCTGTGCAAGATGCAAACAAGAAGAGGACTCTGGAATAGAGAGCCGCAGAATTCTTGAGCAGAGACACTGGGAAGACCTTCCTCCTCAAGATCTCACTCAAAGAACATCACCTGATGGTACTATTTCTACCGATGACGTTCCTGTTAAGTTTTATGAGCTAAGACTGGGAAACCAATGCAATTTGAAATGCCGAAGCTGCAACCCAACAGAGAGTTCCGCTTGGTATGATGATCACGTTAAGCTCTATGAACGAGAGACCTTTAGCGACACTCATGGTAAAGTTGAATTGAAACTTAAGGACGGATCCTATCGTTCGGCTGATGATTCCTATAACTGGATGAATAACTCCCAGTCATGGCAAGACTTAAAGGTAAATATTGACGATCTCGAGTTGCTATATCTTGTGGGTGGTGAACCTTTACTTATAAATAAGCATTATGAATTTTTAGAACATCTTGTAGAAATGGATAAAGCAAAAAATATTGAGCTGGAGTACAATACAAATCTCACGGTTCTTCCTGACAAAGCAATTAGATTGTGGAAGAACTTTAAAAAGGTTTCCATTGGAATTTCAATTGACGCCATTGGTGACCTCAATAACTACATTCGATACCCGTCAAAGTGGGCCAACTTAGAAAAAAATATTAAAAAACTAGATGAGGCAGCTGACGACCGATATGTGGTTTGGTTTGCGGTCACAGTTATGAATTACAATCTCGCTGATATTCCACGCCTTTTTGAATGGGTACTTCAATCCGATTTTAAAAAGATTGGCAGAAAATCTGGAAGAACTCTAGTTTTAAGCACTCATCTTCTTCACCAACCGAGCTACTTAAGTATCGCTGCCATGACCAAGAAATGGGCAGAACACGCGGTTAAATCATTTATAAATTACGAAAACGAATTAAAAAGTCGCCTGGCTGAATCTAAGCTTGATAATCACCAACTCGAGAAGTTTTTAAAAATCAAAGATTCCACCTTGAACTTTTTAGAGAAAAACCGCAGGGATAACCTATTCAAATCATTTTGGGCTGCACACAAACGCCTTGATGAAATCAGGGGACATTCTCTAGAAATAGCTGACCCAGATCTTTTTAAAATTATTGAAGAAGAAGCCGCTAGACTGGATCTTAAAAATAAACCACCAGTCGAAGACCTTTATACCTAAACCGAAGTTCTTTGCTCCAAAAACTTCTCCCAGGGCGCAAGGCACTTTTGCTCACACTCAATGAAACTTTGATCTGCAGATTTCCAACCCTGAACTAAATCCCCAAGATGGCTTGAATTAATAACTTGCTCAATAGATTTCAAGTTGAGATCGAACTCGGATTTATACTTAACAAAGAGTGAATCATTATATTTTATTTCTCGCCCTGACACTTTGCTTTTTCGCACTCCAAAAGGATGAGAGAGCCAAGAGCAAGGATAGAAAATGCCATCCACATCAACATACATAGCCTTCATTCCGGTCAAACAGAGTGGTTTTATATACTTATCTTTGAATTCAGAATTGAGCTCACCAACTCGCTCTTCCATCAATTCAACAAAAGGGGCTTGCACATCAATTTTGGATTCAGCTCCCAAAAACACTCTCTGGTGCCTTCCCCATTGTGTTCGCAAGTTTTCTTTAGTTGGCTCTAGCAAATCTTCGCCATTTTCATCGAGATAAAATGAATTTTGGCTCCCAAAAAGAGAACTCAATGTAACAGTAAAGGAGTCGCAGCCCAGAGCTTCAGCCTTTTCAGACATCTCCTCGAGCCTGTCTTGATTAAATTTAAATGCAATAGCTGTCCACCGTATGTGAGCTAAAGATTTCGACATAACCTTAATGGCATCTTCTATCGAAGAAAAATCACAGCCCTCTCGATACTTTTCGTTCGACTCCTGGTCCCACCCATCAACGGAAAAAACAACAATATCTTTTTCATCTAATATGCCGGCAACCTCTTCCCACCATTCTTTACTCCTGTAGGAACCATTAGTGGTAATCTGCAGCGATAGTCCCGGGTGTGCCGTTTTAAAGTACCGAATCACATCATGAAATTTTCCATGATATATAGGATCACCTTGACCGCCGCATAAAATGATTCTTTTTACATATGTTTTGAGAAAGTCTGGCGTAAAGGTCTCGCGAATAAAATCAAGCGACATTTCCCCTACGGTGTATTGCCCAGGTTTTTCTGTTCTAGGGCATCGAGGACACTTAAGAGCGCATTTGGTGCTAATTTCTAAATGCCATTTGTATAACTGAAAATTAAATCTATTTTCCATAGAACTAAATACCTATTTGAATTGGTCACCAAAAGGATCGAACTCACTTCCACATGTCTTAGCACAGACTTTTAACTTACCTTCTTTAATCGAAGATTTACCCCAAGAGTCTGGTAAAGATTGATTAAAAAACGGTCCTTCGACAATTTCCTGCAAAGGCCGCTCAATTGCAGATAGAGCCGACTTTCCACCAAGCTCATCAATCATTTTCCAAATAGGCGAACCACGCTCTTTAAAATACCAAGGATAAAGCTGATTACCGGTCCAACAGCATGGAAACGCTAGGCCTTCAGCCGATATATATAGACTCTTTTCTTTTGCTACCTTACAAAGCACGGGCGTTTTATTGAGGTAATTCTCTAAACTTCCATAGCGTTCAACAAGGGCCTGTTCTTTCTGCAAGCTAGTGTTGTGGTATTCAACATTATCTGGCATCTCCAGGTAATACTCGACCTCACCATTTAAATCTAAGACTTCTTGCTGTTCTTTTACTTTAGATCTTTCATTACTAAAGAATCGGCCTGTCTTTTTGACACTTATTTTTTCAAAGCCCATTTTTTCAGCCAAAGACTTAACCTCATCAATCTGGTGCTCATTGTGTTTAAAAACAATAAAGTCCCAGAAGGCTCGACCTCCAGCTCCAAGATATGCTTCAGCATTTTCCATTATTTTTGGAAACTGAGTCCCTTTTCGATAAAGATGATTCGTATCTTCAAGTCCGTCGATTGAAAAATGAACCAAACTTACCACTTTTGCTAATTCAACCCACCACTCTTTGCCTTTCAGAGAACCATTCGTGAACATCTCCAATCGAATAGTAGAGGACAAAGATCTAAAATATTGAAAAATCTCTAGAGTCTCTTTCGCTGCGATTGGATCTCCATAGTTTCCACACATGTAGATACGATCCAACTGCTTTACGAACTCCGGTGTAAAGATTTTTTTGATATCATCAAGATTCAATTCGGTCAGAGGTAGCTGCGGATTCAATTTCCCACCAGACAATGTCCGCAAACACATTGGACAACGGGCATTACACTTAGAGGTAAGTTCTAGATGCACATGTTTTATGGAATCGTAGCTATACATGGGACTCTCTAAGATTTAAAGGTTTCATCACCAGGCCAGAGAGGCCATTGCGCTCCGGGCTTTCTCTTTGGAATTTTACTGTCAGCACTGCTGACACAACTTGGAGTCTTACATGGCTCTGGCTTCTCGAACAGCTGGAAACCTGTTTCAATATTTCCGAGAGGTTCATCATGGCAACTATAGCTGCGCTTGATATTCCCATCAGGCTCTCGAATGATTATACTTCGATATCCAGAGGAACATTCCCAGCCTTTGAATTTGTTAAAATTAAAAGCATTAAATCTTTCTGCCTGATCCATATACCAAGTCTTTTTGGCTTTATCTTTAAACTCAACTTGCATAGTTGCCGGCACATCAGAGTTTTCTTGATCAAAGAGAACTTTGTTCTTCGGACCATGATACTTAGGTCTTTGAGACTGCTTTTCGTGGTCCTTTAGGCGCTTCTTAGTGTAATCCATTTGAGGCATGCCGTTTTGTAAACGGTCGAGCATCTCCTGGGTGTACCCACTAACAACGTTAGAAGCTGTGGGGTCACTTTGTGGCTTGAGAGTCACATTGATACCTTTTTCGTGAAAATACAAAGCATCATCCCACAATAAATCAAAACGATCCGGAACCATAACCATATTAATCGTCACTTGAATATCATTTTCTTGAAGAAAAACGAGCTTATCCGAAAAGCTTTCCTTTTTTGCAAACTCCTTATGATAACTTGCCGTTACACTGACACGATGAAAATCTTTCGTTACCGAAGCATATTTCTTGAGCCAGCCTACACCGGGACTCATATTGCTTGTCATGTGAAGGGACTGATAGTTCGTATTCTCTAAATCATCAGCGTAGTGCTGGATAATTTTTAGATACCCAGGATGAAGCGTCGGTTCGCCACCAGAAAAAGAGAAATGGAAAGAATTGAAACCTCGTTCTCGGGCCTGACGTTTTATCTCGTCCAAGGTGTTTATTACGAGTTCAGTTGTTCTATGATCTTTAGTATCGGATCGAGCATAAGGCCAGCAATATGAACACTTGTAATTGCAAAAACGCCCTAGAAGCCAACTCACGCAAAAAAGATCGCGATAAAGTAGAGACCTCTGCCCGACGAGCTCGATATCTTCATAGGGTATATCGCGGAAATCATAAGTTGACCAAAATGTCTCGCTTGTTTCTTTGACCTTTTCCATATTAATTAATCAACCCTTCTATCTCCGCCAAGACATCATCAAATTTATCCGAGTGGCTAAGGTGAATACCTTTTATTCCCGTCTCATTAGCGGCCTTGATATTTTCCGCAAGATCATCGACAAAAACGACCTCTCCCGGTTTCAATCCCAATTCTTCAATCATAGTGTGGTAGATCTCGTGGTCAGGCTTTCTCTGCCCCATCTCAAAGGAAAGAAATTGCTTTTCAAACAAACCCAGTAGATCCGAACACTGTGGAGAAAAATACTCGTAGTGTATTGAGCTTGTATTCGACAATAATGAAATTGGCACTCTCGTTTTCAAGTCCCTCAGTTTCTGTTCGCGATCTGGAAAAACTCCCAGTAAAAGTTTTCTCCAAGCATCGTCAATCTCATGATCTTTAACCATATTCTTGAGCCTTGCACTAATGAGAGCTCGAAACTCATCAGGAGAGTAATGACCTCTTTCAAACTTATCTACAGTTTCATGGTTCATTAACTCTGAGCGCTCGCAGTATGGATACTTAACGAATAAATCATCGAACGCTTTAACAGAAAGTCCTACATCAATATTGTATAGGACTCCTCCAAAATCAAAAACGACATGTTTTACCTTCAACACGCCTCCTGGAACCTATTGAAATTTAAATTCAAACGGCATTCTGGCTTGAATTCCTTCAAAACTTTTAACTTTTTCAATCGTTTTAACATCTACACCAGTGTGAGAATAAAGCCCAAAGCGACTTTCAAGGATATCAGAAAGTGAAGCGCCAAACTTCTTTAGCAAGGCTTCTAATGGCCCCTTCTCTCCAGGATAAAACTGAACTTTGAAATCTTTAATATTTAGCTCTGAGGTCATCATTTCAACAGCTGTGTCCAAGCCTCCAAGCTCATCCACCAACCCAAGTTCCAAGGCCTTTCGACCTGACCAAACTCTTCCACCAGCTATTTTCTTAACCGCATCTAGAGACTCAAACTTTCTTCCATCTTTAACTAGAGAAAGAAAGCGATCGTAAATAGATTCAATAACGTCTTGAACCTTTCTCTTTTCAAGATCGGTTAAATCTCGATTCGAATTCATATTGTCAGCGTAAGGATTAGTCACAACTCGATCAAATTGCATTCCCAACTTAGAGTCAAAAAAGTCTTTGGTGTTGAACATGAGACCGAACACACCAATCGAGCCCGTAATAGTCGTATTTTCAGCCAAGATCTTGGTTGAACCTGCAGCTAAGTAATATCCACCAGACGCTGCCACATCGCTAAAAGAGGTATAAACAGGAATCTTCTTTTTTAAGTGCATTAACTCCTCATGCATAACATCGGAAGCTAAAGCATCTCCACCTGGGCTATTTACTCTTACAATTAAACCTTTAACAGAGTCATCCTGGGCAATTTCTCTAACCTGTTTCACAAAAGTTTCTGACCCTGTCGAATCTTCATCAGAGTCACCGTAAACAATATCGCCTTCCACCATCAAGACAGCAATCTTATCCATTGCAAACTTCTTTAAGGCTCCAGAGGCATTCAAATACCCTTTATAACCAATAAATCTAGGTTTCTTTTCATCTTTTAGTTCAGTTTTTTGCATGAGCTCTTGAAGAACTGTTGTCTCAGTAGAGAGCTCGGTAACAAGCTTCTTATCAAGAGCATCTTTAGCCCTGATAACAGAAAGCTTGTTCGCCCAGTTATTCACGTCTGCAACCATAAAATCTCGCTTTTCAGAAACTTTAAGCGCATAGTGATTCCAAAGATCATCTAACAACTCTTTTGTTTGCAAGCGATTTTCTTCGCTCATGGATTCTCGAACAAAAGGTTCCACTGCAGACTTAAATTCACCCACTCTAAAAATCGTTGGCTTAATCTCAAGTTTTGCTAAAGTCTTTTTGAAAAAAACTGGAATTGAAGCAAACCCGTTGGACTCTAGAAAACCCTGGGGATACATAACAATCTTGTCAGCGACCGCTGCTAGATAGGAATCAGCCTCACCATAAAACTCGGAGTAAGCATAGATAAACTTTCCGGACTCCTTAAACTTCTCTAAACTTCTGCGCAGAGATTCAAAAGATGCATAACTTCCACTTGGTCCGTAAAATCGCAAATAAATCCCTTTAATATTGCCATCATTGGCTGCGTGCTCAATCGCCGCTTTAACATCGTAGAGACCAATTGTTGGTTCGAAATCTCCACCGAGAGGGCCAGGAAAGTTAAAGTCAAACTGACTATCTCTTTCAACGATTTGCCCCATTAAGTTAATACGCAATATTGAATTTTCTTTAAGGGAGACAGGGCTAGCTCCTCCTCCACCACCTAAGGCAGCAAGAAAAGAAACAGACATAACGAACATAAAACTCGCAGCCGCAATAGCGATAAAGTACCCAGCAGCAGATGCGACCATCATTTTAAAGAAATCTCTCATAACAGTTCCCTCAACAGAAAAAGAATAATATCCCATGACACTGAATTGTGAGGAAAAAGTCTACGTTCGTTGCACAGAGTAAGAGGCCTAAACCGCTGTTATTTGAAGTTATTTATGGTCTTCGTCGGAGCGTTCTGGTCTCTGGGGTAAAAATGAGCCTGTGACCCACCTGCAAGCATCATCTGGTGCCTGTTGAGGCCTACAACTTTGATTAAATAAAGATGCATATGTCCAGGTGCGTCGACCACGTGGAGATTCAAACCCCACATGGAGAGTTTGGCAGCCGCGCCCGACTTGAATATTCAAATTTTTGTTTTTCCAAAAGTAATGACAAAGGCGCTCTTGGCTTTTGCGTCGGTCTATTGGGTAAGTAAAATCAAAATCGATAGCGCGAGCTTGCCGATGATCACTACTTCGCGCTCCTCCCCGTGCTCGATTGTAACAATCGGGACGATACCAATGGCGAATTTTTCCGACCTGTATTCCAACCTCTCTCTGAATACTTTGCATTACTAAAAACAAAGCAGCAGCCTGATACCAGCGACAAGGAGGCGGCATTAAATTTCTCAAACCACATGACAGAGCATCTCTTCGTCGACTTAACTCAAATGTGTCAGAAGAGTCTGCTGGAGGGAGTTCAACCAATTCTCTACCCGAAAAATCGACGACACCCGAATCAGAAATAAATTGTCCAAAACCAATTGTCGTATCTGGATAGGAATAAGGATCTTTAAGAGTACCTCCAAATTGAGTAATTATGTTTTTTAGGCGCTGATTCTCTCCAGACCTCAACTCACTACACTCACCATCAAAGTCAAATGGCTGTGAACCTTGATCACCGAGAACAGGCTTTAGAGATTTTGCACCAGAATCTTGAAGCTCATAGACAAATACAAAGCTAAGCACCCCAATAGCAAAAGCCAAAACTTTTGCATTTTTGAAAAGATTTGAACCAGACAAAACTGCCCCCAACTCCTAATGTCCCCATTCGTGTATCAATTCGAAACACACTATTAAGGTTAGTCGCCCTATCAGAAATGAAAAATAAGAAATTGTATGATTAATACCTAGGTCGGATTGCCAAAAAGTGTCCACCCAATATTCAACTGTTAGATTAGTGTTCAACCACAAAACTTTTAACCAATTAGGTTTAAAGCTAACAGGCACAGATATTGAAATCTTCTACAGTGGGTATGTCAATTCTAAGGGAAGCTATTAGGGGTAATTTCGCATCCTTTAGATGATTCAATCTGAGAAACCAAAGTCATGTAAGTAGTTTGAAATATTAGACTCTGCTAGACTTATGGTTGGGCGGAAATTTGGGAAGATGATTAACAAAACTCGTTTTAAATTCAATCAAGTCATATGGATAACTCTCGCACTAGCGATAACGGTGAGCTATAACGCTTGCGGTAGGTATCAAACTACTGAAGATCTTAAACCTTTAGCTTCAATTCAATGTGCTGACGAACTAACTAAGGTCTTTAACGAATCCTACTTTCCTATTTTTCAAAACAATTGTGCTGCCTGCCACAGTAAGGCAAGCGCTGTAGGGCCTGGTGACTTTGCAGACCCTGATCCTATCGAAGCGCTTAAAGCCATGTACGAAGAAGAATACGGTTATCCAGATAAACTAGCTCTTATTGATAAGAATGCCGTTGACCCGGGTCACCCAGCTCCGACTTCTGGCCCCGATCTTAAAATTGCCATTGAAAATGCAAACGAGGATTGGGCGAAAGCTCTAATCGCACATGATACCTGTATCGGAACACCACCAGTTATCAAACCTCGTACAACGGAAATTTCGACAGCGCTACCACTGGAGCCAACGAACTCGACCAATTACGTTCGCTATGAACTAGATCTGCAAACAACTGCGGATTTAGCGAGAGGTTCCGATCTTGAAGGCGCAAAGCTCATCTTTGATATGCTCTGGGAAGGCGAAGAAGTTACTGGCGCTGCATGTACGGACGAAGTACGAAGCCCAGATGGCAAATGCTATAACGAATTCACAGCGTATAAAATCAGAAATCCAAGAATAACTACTGGAGATAAAGCAATTCTCGTAGAAAAGATCGATCTCTTTTTCAATAATGAATTCTCTGGAACACAAACCACATTTAGGAATATCAAATTGGAAGTGCCAGCAAACTCAACTGAGTTCTCTCTACTTCCTGCTGGTGCAGCTCCGTTACTACTCCAGCCAGATGTTGGTTTTAATGCTGGAACAGATACTATCTCGTTTGAGTTCACTGACCTTTCGGAAAAGCCAGACGAACCAGCTCCAACACCGACACCTGCTCCATAAACCTAATGTCACATCACAAACTGTGGAATTGCAGCAGTACTACATACTGCCGCATCTTCTTTATAGAACTTAAAGGATAATTTCTGTTTTCTTACAGCCTGTTTAACGGCCTCGAACTTCTTTTCGGTATGAAGAATAGTTTTCCAAGCATGTATATTTTTGGGAGCATGTAGATCACTTGAAGCCAACATTGGAAGACCACTTTCCACAACCTCTGTAAATAGATGAGGTCCACTAGCCACCTCCCAAGCATCGATAACTTGAGATAACTCGCGCCGACGACTCCATAAATGATAAGTCTGGGGCTCAAACTTTCTAGTGTCGACAGGATGAGCTGCAACACTTAATCCGCCAGCATTTCGAATCTTCTGACAGATTTCGAACACATCATCGTCAGCAGATATAAATTCTTCCACACCCAAAGCCAGAATATGTGCAGATCGATGGTTAACCAGAGAATTCTTAGTGAGCTCAAATCCAGGGATCACCAACATACCATATCGATCTTTAGCTCGTTCCGCTTCTAACTTAATAGTTTTTATGTATTCACTAAATGTTTCTCTAGTAAGGGTCTTTTCTAAAAAGCGTGCCGCCTTTCCCAAGGTAGAGTTTTCCTCACAAAGGTGATCAGTGATCGCTATCATTCCGAAACCGCGTTGACCATAAAAGTCGACAATCTCTGAAATACTCATTTTTCCATCACTAAATGTTGAATGAATGTGTAAGTCAGCTAAAACCATTAACTAAATGCTAGCAAATAGCTTCAACTAAGGGTGTCAGAGTTGTGTCAGAGCTCAATTTGTGTTTTGTTGGTGAGTGGTCCAATAGCGGGCTAAAAGTCTTAAATAAGGCATTAAAAGCTCAATTTAGACTTACTTCAAAAAATAAATCGAGGAGATATTCTCAATGACACTAAAAACGATTTTCAAAATTTTGCCGGTCTTCTTTGTCACAGTTTTTGTTTTGGGCTGCCAAACAAGCTCCGTTAAAAAAGGCAGTAAACAGGGCTACAAAGGTCACGGAGAAGATAGCATTTCTGAAGAAATCGTCGCAAAATTCTTACCTCAAAAATTACCTGCTAATGAAACTAGAAAAATCGAAGCCCTCCTTGATATTCGCTCTCCGGGTAGAGGATTAATTACATCAGACAAAAAACACCTTTTGTTTTCTTGGGGAGTCACAGGAGTTCGTCAAATCTGGAAATCCAATGGACCAAATCAGTTTCCCGTTCAATTGACCGGTGGAGAAGATGCGACTCGTTTACTTGAGATATCACCAAACAATCAATTCGCTGTCGTCTCTAGAGATGAAAAAGGAAATGAGCATCCTGGCTTTTATTATTTATCCCTTTCAGGAGGACCGCTCAATCCTATCTATATGCAAAAGAAAGTTCGCCCAAGATATGGTTTTGTTTCTAATGATTCAAAGTGGGTTTACTTCTTAGCTAACGACAATCACCCGGTGAACTATCGACTTTACCGTAAAAATATAGAAAGCGGAGAAAAGGAGCTTCTTCTCGATACTCCTGGTTCTTGGTATATCGCTGACCGCGACGAAAAAAGAGGAATCCTCCTAATGGCCAATCTTACAGGAAGTAGGAGTGCTGAATTTTCGGAGTTTAACCTCAAGACGAAAAAGCTTACGCCAGTTCTTGGACAAGGTGAAAAAGAGTCCTACTGGGTAAAGTTAAGTCGCAAGCCTGGTGAGTACTTTGTTTTGACCGACAAGATGCGAGATTTTCAAACGCTTTACCACTATAAAAATAAGAAATTCAAAGCTATTGCGAAAGAAGATGGGGACATCGAAAGGTTTTCACTTTCGCCAAATAAAAGACACTTAACCTATTCTCTTAACCGAAAAGGCTATAAGACACTCAAAATGATCAGCTCATCAAGCTTTAAACCGAGATGGTTTCCGAGCTTTAAATCTGCACTTCACGTAACGGCAGGCAGCTTTTCTAAGAATAGTCGCTTCCTTCCTTTCACTGTTTCTTATCCAACTCGACCGTCAGTAAACTACGTTTTCGATATGAATAATGGTAAATTTGAACAATGGACTAAATCGAGCACTCCTGAAATTGATACTACCAATTTTGTTAAACCAAGCCTTGAGTACTACACCACGCGAGATGGAACTAAAATTCCAATGTTTGTAAAGCGTCCAACAAAATGCAACGACAAAACAAAAGATCCCTGTCCAGTAATCGTACAATTCCATGGCGGGCCAGAGTCTCAAGCCAGACCTTTCTTCAGTGCTTCTTCACAATACTTTTTAAACAACGGCTTTGTAATGGTTTTCCCTAATGTTCGTGGGAGCAGTGGCTATGGTCGCAAATGGGCTATGGCAGATGACGGCCCTAAAAGATTAGAGGTTCTTTCTGATATTGAGGATGCTGCAATTTACATCAAAAAGAATTGGGCAAGCAATAGTGGCAAATCCCCACGCATCGGAGTGATGGGCGGCAGTTACGGCGGATATGCAACAATGATGGCCATGACTAAGTACGCTGGGGCCTATGATGCGGGAGTCGCAATTGTAGGAATGAGCAGCCTATTAAGCTTCTTACAAAACACTGCTCCCTACAGAAGACATCTTCGAGTCACTGAGTATGGTGATCCAGAAAAGGATCTCGATGCATTAAAAAAACTTTCTGCAATTAATTATATCGACCGTGCAAGGGATCCACTTTTGATTATTCATGGAGTCACTGACCCTAGAGTACCTGTGGGAGAAGCTTATCAGATGCACCAAATGCTTGAAAAACGCGGAGTAAAAAGTGAACTCATGCTGTTTCCTGATGAAGGCCACGGTGTTAGAAAACGTAAGAATGTCGTCTTATACTTGGGACATATTGTGAGATTTTTTAGCAAGCAGCTAAAATAAAAAAAGAGCTCCTCGGAGCTCTTTTTTTTATTCTTGATTTATCTCTACAGGTTCAAAAAGTTGCCTGTCTCCTCGCCAAATTTCGATAGGACTATCTTTAGGCAGTGTAATCTTTAACTGGCCAAAACAAGTGCCTAACACCTCTCGTCGACCTATGCGGCGATCTAAACCAGCCTGTAGCTGCGTGTAGGTTTTGTTCACACACAGATTAGTTCCTTCTGATATAGCTAAGTGAAGAGCTTCTTCGCGATTATCTAAGTCGAGACCTTCTACTATCCTTTGTAAATTTCCAGTATTTTCAGAATCAGATAAAACTTCTAAAGTGAAAACTATATTATTGTCGTTTTCGTCTTCAGAGTACACAGGTCTTAAAACTTGGATCTTTCCACCATTCGGTGCCTCTTCTTCTCCATCAGGAAGGATGATCTTTGGAATGCCAGTGGCATCGATTTCCATTTCCCATTTCTCTTTTGATATTTCATTTCCACTAGCTAAATCCACAGGATTCCCATCGTGATATACTTGACCATCTTTAACTGAATAAGGGTCATTAGCAGATGTTTTGACTCTTAAATCCACGAATAACGCAAAGATATCCATCGTTGTAAGATGCTCATATCGCACTTGATGCCTAATTACAAAATCCCAAGACTGGTCACCAGGAACTTCAGGATGCTGGATATAACCTGCTTTTATTGAGGAGTTATAGGAAACACAAACAAGAAGATCACTGTAAGTTTCATCTCCTTCTTTTTTAATCCCTACATAATGATTATCTTCTCTTTTTTCGAATTTCAATTCGCCTTGCTTTGATTCAGTCTGATCAAGTATTTCAAGCAAAGTGCTATTTTCATCGTGGGAAACTAGCTTTAACGTACCGTTGTCTAAAACAGGACTCATAGGTGTTCCATCTGGAAATTTAGCGAAAGGCAATTCATTTTGAAGATCTTCGACTTCGGCACCGTCAAGTTTATCAAACTCGGGATACCTAAAACCTTCCTTAGGAAAGAAATTAAGGACAGTTTTTATCGTTGAGTACTCACCTGACTCCTCGTCAACAATAGCTGGAACACATTGAATCTGCTTTATATCAAAGTCACTCACGAAAAACCTTCCAAATGGATCAGAAGGTTCCGTGTCTCCTTGGGAAGTATCTACAGCTGCCGTCGGCACTTCTTGTTCGATCAAATCAGGATCCGCTTCAGTTCGAGGCTGATCCGTTACTTGATTGTCTTCAATCGGAGCATCATCATTTTCAACAATAGGAGCTGCAGACCCACGATCTTCTTCAGATACTACTTCTCGATCTTGTGCTGCACCACCTTCTTCGGCAACCACTTCCGCAACTACAGCTGCAATTCTCGTTTGCTCTGCTTGAACCTTATAGAGTTGTAAATCGGAATCCCAAAGCCCCATTGGAACAGAGTTAACAAAGTCGACATCATCTACTTTACCGTAACTTACGGTAAGTGATCCTACTTTCGAATAATTATTAGGCTCAGTTAAAGTATATCTTTGAAAACTATTATTCTCTACTTGTTCGAAAACCTCGAAAGCCCTTATATAATCTGAAACAACAACTAAGTGATGGTTTACTCCGTCGTAGCCCATGGCTATTTGATAGCCGATCAATTGCTCATCGACGATGATCTTTGCTTCTCTTTTATCACTGCCTTGAACAATAACTCCTACTATGCTGTTTCCTAAACTTATAAAGTGGCGTCCGGGCCGCGCTACATCTTCGCCGTCTCTATCAATAAATATTTGCTGCCATAAATCTTTGTGAGTAAATCTCACACTTAATTCTGGAGGAAGTACAATATTATGACTACCCGAAGCGGGAGATCTTTGAGTAATTGGACTGATCAGAGGACAAAGGTCTCTGAAACAGTAGGAATTCAAACTTTGATTTTTTAAACGCATACTTCTTAATCGTGCTTGAGATAGGACCCTAAATCCCGCATCTGATTGCAAGCTAGGCACCTTTTCATCCACTAAATTTCCACGACTATATACAGATTGAATAAAATCAGAAAGTATCTGCCTTTTTTGGACCTCAGGGTCAACAGCAGCAGTTTCTTCAGGCTCTTCATCTAAACGCTCTTCTGCAGTTTCTGCAGCTCGAGCTTCTCTTTCTTCAAGTTCCTCATCTGTTAAACATTCAGGATTAGTTTTATCTTCGCATTCAGTTTCCACCACCTCTGGAGTTTGTTCTTCTGGTTCTCCAGCTGGAGGAGTTAATTGAGTTGCTGTCGCATTAGGGTCTGGACTAGTGATTACAGGTGGAGTCGTAGATTGCGATCCATCTCGCTCCACTTGAGCATCTGGTTGCACAGGGCGCTTTTTCTTCGGCCCTTTGCGCCCACAGCCAAAGGCTATCAAGACACAAAATGCCGAGAGTGTTACTATTTTAATCAGTCTCAAACGTCTCAAGGGACTCTTCTCCTAGCGATTTGTTTAACAAATCACCCTCATCCGCCGAAACAAACTAATTGCAATGATGGGTCCAAGCACCCAATTGAAAATTGTCTAACTATTAGTCTTAGTGACCAATTTTGACTAAAACTCGACCTGTAACCTTACGGTTAAGAAATCGCTCGAATTGCCCTTCGATCTCTGAAAAGTCACACTCTTCAACTTTCAATTGACCGAGATCCATCTTCCAGTCACTTCCAAGCTTATCCCAGACCTTTTGTCTTTTGGTTTGAGGAGTGTTTGCTGAGCTAATCCCTAATAAATTAACCCCTCTTAGAATATGGGGCATAACCGTTGAAACCAAATTTGGAGAATCTGCCAATCCGATTGAGGCCACATTTCCAAACAAATCTATATGGCGAATAAGACCTGCCAAGAGGTCTCCACCAACGTTATCGATCACTCCACCAAATCGCGCTTTTTCTAGGGGACGAGCCCCAAGTTCTAATTCACTTGGATGAATGACTTTAGCCGCCCCTAAAGACTTCAAATAATCTACGGCTTCTACTTTGGAACTGATAGCATAAACCTCAAAACCCATTTGACTCATTAGCCTAGTCGCAATCGATCCTACTCCCCCTGAAGCACCCGTTACTACGATCGGCCCTTTATCAGGAGTCTGTTCATTTCTAAGCATGGCCTCCAATGCAAGTCCCGCTGTAAACCCTGCCGTTCCCAAGACCATGCACTCTTTTGAAGATAACCCATTCAAAGAAATTGCTATGTCTTCTGAAACTCTAATGTACTCTGAATAACCACCATCTCTGGTTTCACTTAAACCAGAGCCATTACACAAGACTAATTCGCCGGGCTTCCAGTGAGAAGAGGTTGACTCTATTACCTCACCAACCACATCGATCCCACCATTTAAAGGGTATGTTCGCAGAATTGGGCGTGCTCCCTTTGCAGCAATGGCATCTTTGTAATTGATCGAAGAGTAGTGCGTTTTAACTAAAAGCTCACCGGGACTCAATTCGTCGACAGACATCTCAACAAAGCGACCACGGTTTTTGATATCCTGAGAAAATATGCGGTAAGCTTTAAATTTCACTTTTTATCCTTATTGAGTTCATTCAAGTAATCTATCAAAGCCCTAGGATCATCAGTAATAATTCCGTCGACACCAAAATCGAGCATCATTTTCCAGTCTTCTTTTTTATTAATTGTCCATGGGACTACTTTAATATTATTAGCCTGAAGCTCTTTAACGACTTCTTTGTTAATGAACATAAAATAAGGGCTGATGTATTCAGCTTTTAAATCTTTTGCCAATAAAACCAAATTAGGTAAGGAACCTGCAATAAGTGCGGATGTTTTTATTTCGGGGTATTTTTTCTTAACGTATCTTAGAGTTCTATGATCGAATGACTGAATCACAACCCGACTCTCTACTTTATATTTTTTCACAACTTTCATTATAAGATCGATATACTGCTTCGGAGTCGGAGTTAATTCCGGCTTTGCAGGTACGATCTTGGTTTCGATGTTGAACATGACCTTCTCTGAGCCAACAATCCCTGAAGTGGATACAAATTTAAAAATCTCATCGAGAGTTGGAATTCGAGTATTTGGCACAGGAATCTGTTTAGGAAAGCGCGGATTTTTTAATCGGCCACAATCGTACTTCTTAAGTTCCTTAAGACTTAAAGCTCTAATAGCTACACCTGAAGTTAGCTTTTGCCCTTTAGGACCTGTACAAATCACTGGGGAAATCAGAAGATCGTGACTGGAAACAACCACATTGTCTTTTGTAACCGCCAAATCTAGCTCGATGGTATCAACACCTGCCTCCAAAGCTTCTTTGAAAGCTGGAATTGTATTCTCAGGCCTAACTGATCTTGCTCCTCGATGTCCTTGAACATCAATCTCATACTTTTTATCAATGAATCCTAAAGACTGACACCCTAACAAAAAGAGACTAAACGCGATTAGTAATTTGGCCATCGACTACCACCTTAATTAAAATGTATGGGAATTAACTTCTACTAAATTGAAAACCGAGACAAGAGAAAAGTCATATCATCAGCTTTTGCCCACTCGTCGGACTCTTCGTCTTCATCTTCAAAAAGTTTATATTTTTGCAGTAAGCAGTTCTTTAAACTCTGCCCCAGAGATTCAAGGTCATCTCCTTGCCAAACTGATAACAGCTGACCCAAAGAGTAATTATCAAAGAGTCCATCAGAGGCGAGCAACAAATAGTCTCCATCATCCAGTTTAACAGATGGACCGATCTCAGGCTCGAGCTCGGGGTCGCCAATAACATTTACGACCAAATGCCTTTCCTCATGGAATAGCGCATCCTCTTCTGTAATTTCGCCACTTTGAATCAATGCCGCTACAGGACTATGATTTTGGGTTCTAAACTTAACTTCTAATTCAGAGTTAAATACTAAAAGTTCCGAGTCCCCCGCGTGAAAAGACTTTAGGGCGTTTTCTTCTAACAGTCCTACAACAAGGGTTGTTCCTGACCCTGGAATTTCACGAATCACTCGCCTATTGGCTTCCTCAAAACACTCGACAATAATTTGGGAAAGTCCCTGGGACTGTCTTCTCTGTTTTTCGTGGGAGGACAGTAACTCTTCAAATGTGAGAAGTGAAATTTCTGAAGCCCGCTGACCAGCTTTGTGACCACCTAGTCCATCTGTAACCACAAAAACAACTCTACCGTTTTCGAGCTCAAAAATCCCTAACCCGTCTTCATTTTCCGTCTCTTTTATAGGACTCTTCAACGAAAAATACTTGCTCTCAAAGCTCTCTCCGGAAAACTTTCGCACTGATTTCGAATTTGAGTCTAATAAGACCTTTGAGTTCATAACTGCTCCATTAAAAATTTTAGAATCTAAGAAAAGCTGTGTCAAAAACTCACTATTGATGCTCCGCAAGTTAAGGCCCTGGTCAAAAATATTGATCTTGTCAAAACCCTAATTCGACCACCTACTATATCTAGTTTAGAACTTGTTCTAACAATTGTAGATGTGGTGGTTTTTTAGGTGGGGGGAACCTATGGGATTACTTAAGCGACGCGAGTTTATTCAGCTTCTTCTTGGTTCAGCAGCAGCTCTGACGCCTTGGAGTTCCAATGCTCAATCAACCATGTTTAGTGGACGCTTTCCCGTCGTCCAAGGTTTAACCGACCATCAGTCTACTCAATTCAGTGTTCTCGTTCCTGCTGGACAGCTTTTTCAGTTTAGAGTTTTCAGAGACGACAGTTCAGAACAGTTTTATAACCCTACTTGGAGTCACCTTGAGACTCGCAGTTTTTCCAATCGGTCAGTTGTTAAGCTGGCGTTCCAAAATTTACCGGGCCCTGGGCGATACACGTTTGAGATTTTAGATAATACTGGCCGACTTGCAGACCGACGTTTTTTTCAACTGAAAGACCTCACTCAAGGCACTGCTCGCATAGCCATGGGCTCTTGCATTCAAGAAAAGTGGCAAAATCCAGGAATCTGGGAAACTCTCGTCCGCAACTCCCCTGACTATTTCTTTATTACTGGCGACTGTGTGTATGCCGATCGAATTTGGATGGGTGGCGATGACGACATTGTAAAACCCGCTGACTCTAAACAACTTTGGAATCAATACGCCAGATATTTTGAAAACATCATGTACTACCGATCACTCCAACTCTTCCCAACACTGTATACTTGGGACGATCACGATTACGGCATTAATAATGGTGACTCAACTTATAGATATCGACGAGAAGCCCAAAGAGTATTTGAAACTTTCACGGCCCAACTTCCTGAGTTTTCAAACCACGCGGTTAGAGGCCCTGGAGTTTCTTTCTTCTTTCAGGCCTATGGACAAAACTTTTTCTTTTGGGATAGCAGATCGTTTAAAGAGCCCAACAATTTAGAAATCGACACCTATATGTATGGTCCCGATCAACACAATTTCGTATTCAATGGATTGAGTTCTTCGAGACTTCCATCTTGGATGATATCTGGAACCCCTTGGTTTGGCGCTTATAACGAAAAAGAAAGCTTAGAGGGAGACTATCCCGCTGCTTACAAATATTTGATGAGTCAGTTCGCCCAGGCCGGAGTTCCAATCGCTTTTGTTTCTGGAGACACGCATTTTTCTGAACTCATGGGTATTGAAAGTTCAATTCTGGGCTACGAAAGCCTTGAGATTACGGCGTCTTCTTTACACAGCTTTACTCGCTCTCGTGCAGGTCGAAAGAAAAACCCTAGACGAGTTCATTGGTACAATGGACACAATGTTGTATTTGTTGAAACTCAAAACACGGGCTTTATGTTTGGTGGGCGAATCACTTCACTCAACGAATATAATCGCGTTAACTTTTCTCAAGAGTTCTCGTTTTAGACAAGCCGACAAACTACACCAAGTGCCAGGTAAGGTCCTGTGATATAGAGCCAAATGGATTCTAGATGCTTAAGACTGTCACCCGTCTATTAAGACGCTCGGGCTATAGACAATCTGAAAATTGATCGAGACAATAGCTCTTCATTTTGGCGAAAGGGAATCCATGAAAACTATTATGTTACTCGGTGCTGGCGAGCTCGGAAAAGAATTTACTATTTCTGCGAAACGACTGGGCTGCCATGTCATAGCTGTAGACAGATACGAAAATGCTCCAGCTATGCAGGTTGCTGATGACTCAGAGGTTATAAATATGCTCGATGGCGAAAAGCTAAAAAAACTCGCCTATCAGTACAAACCAGATTATATCGTTCCTGAAATTGAGGCCATTCGAACTGAAGTTTTACAAGATTTGGAACATGAAGGTTTTAATGTTGTTCCTACAGCCGAAGCAACGTTCTTAACAATGAATCGAATAGCCATTCGCGATCTCGCGGCTCGCGAGTTGGGACTTAGAACTGCTAACTACAGATTTGCAACAAGCCTCGATGAGTTAAAAGAAGC
This sequence comes from uncultured Pseudobdellovibrionaceae bacterium, assembly GCA_964523195.1. Classification (GTDB taxonomy): domain Bacteria; phylum Bdellovibrionota; class Bdellovibrionia; order Bdellovibrionales; family JAGQZY01; genus JAUHWN01. Next base: position 7,602 of record CAZFYV010000001.1, on the reverse strand, counting down.
TGCAGAAGAAATTGGATTCCCATGTGTAATTAAACCAATCATGTCTTCCTCTGGAAAAGGTCAGTCCGTTGCAAGATCAGAATCTGCCTTAACTGAATCTTGGGATTTTGCCTGTGAAAATATGCGCGGTGATCAACAAGAAGTGATTATTGAAGAGTTCATTAATTTCACTCAAGAAATCACTCTACTCACTATTAAACAAAAAGAAGGCCCTACTCGCTTTGTAAGGCCTATAGCCCACAGACAAGAGCGCGGCGATTACCAAGAGAGTTGGTTGCCAGCAAAAATTCCCGATCACCAGATCAAACAGGCTCGGAAAATGGCAAAAAAAATTACCGACCGACTTGGTGGTGCCGGACTTTTTGGGGTTGAGTTTTTTATTACTGAAGAGGAAGTTATTTTTTCAGAACTTTCACCTCGCCCCCATGACACTGGAATGGTTACTTTGATTTCCCAAAGCCTGTCAGAGTTTGATTTACATTTAAGAGCAATTCTAGGCTTACCGATTCCTCAGATCACATACTTCGGACCAAGTGCATCTGCAGTGATTCTAGCTGACCGTGAATCAGAGAGTATTGAGTACTCTGGACTGGAAGACGCTTTGTCTGAAGATAAAACTGATTTAAGGATTTTTGGAAAAGAAAGCTCAAGACCCTATCGCCGAATGGGTGTTGCTTTAGCTAGAGGTTCATCAGTTAAGGCGGCGGTCAATAAAGCAAAAAATGCAGCTTCGAAGGTAAAGCTGCATTACAAATAGTTTAGTTTAATTTCTTAATAAAAAAAGGTCGGACTCATGGAGATCGACCTTTTTTTAACTTTATTCCGCCGTAGCTCTACCTACTATTTTTAGATCGAATTTGAACTTTCACTGGAATCGTTCTAAGAACTTGATCATAGCTTTTAATTTGCAGTATTGTGTCGAATTTTTCTCTAGATAATGTCGTCACCGAAAGATTCACAAAACACTCACCACCGACACCTATAGATGTCCCACAGGTTGATGATTCAACCAAAATAACATCAGCTCCATTCGTAAAACTAAAATTAAGTCCCTCTAGAGAACGGCTTCCTTCATTACGAATTCTAAATCTTTCGGTAGGCATAATATCCTCAGTCGTTGTGCTAAATCTAATATTGTTGATATCATTTTCCCAATTAAAGTATTTCTTGAAAATCTTTAAATCGGCACCGTTAAAGTTCATATAACTACCTGTAACACGGTCAACTTCATTGACAAGTTGATACTCAACCACGATTTCTGCTCGTCGCTCTGGCTGTAGACATCTAATTCGAGCACTTCGATCTTGAATTTGCATACACTCTCTTGAAAGACTAGAAGCTCTAGACTCACCAAAAGATGTGATATCAAGGAATCGTTGTCGACGAAGGTCATCCACAAGCTGTGAGTTCTGACGACTGATGGCTGCATAAACCGCTCTCGACCTTCTATCCGATAATTTTAGATTGTACTCAGCAGATCCCATCAGATCAGCATAGCCATGTATCGACAAACGCGTGATTTCCAACCTATCTGCAGTCCCACTTTCTGCTAATAGTCTTTGGTACATTTGTGAAACTTTACTTTGACCTAGGGCTCTTAAATTTGACCTGTTAAAGTCGAAGAAAACGGTCTTTCTCATTATTCTTTTTTCAAATGAAAGACCTGGGTCTCTCTGGCGTTGATCAAACTCAGCAATCTCATCACACTCTGTTCTCATTTTAGAAACGTGAATCATGGACCGAGTTCTAACACAAAAGCCCCATCCACTTCTAACTGGACGATTACTCGAATCAGTAACATATCCCCAAACATACTCTGTGCCTGCTGGCCAAAGTTTAACTTGCTTAGTTCCATCCATATAACCATCACCGGGTTCGATATCCCGTTCAGCTAAGCTCGATTGCGAAAATGACATTCCGAAAATAATTAAAAATAAACCTATATACTTAGACACACGAATTCTTCTCACGGTCCACACTCCTGTAGTCTCAATTTTTCTAATCCGAGGCTAACAAGAGCAAATTGAAGGCCATAATTTACATATTTGTGAATACTCTAAAACGAAAAGAAATGGCGTAAAGGCGTGAAACTAATAAATTTAACGATTTAGAACTGTATAAATATTACCCACTATCGCAGCAAATGTCAGGAATTAAGCATTCGTCTGCGGTCTTGCTCTATCCTGGAAAAGGCAACTCTCTCAAGCAATAAACCCAAATTCACGTTCTCAGAAAGTATATTCCAAAAGTCCTCTCTTGAGATCTTGAGTAACTTTGTTGGCTCCTTAGTCATTACTGAGGCCGTGCGTGTTCTATTCAACAACAGACCGATTTCTCCAAAAACATCTCCCCTATGGAGATCACGAATATAATCTCCCTTTTGAGTCACAAGACAATGCCCTTGAACAATGACAAAAAAGCCATCAGGGTTTTCTCCTTCAGAAATAATGATTTGATGGGGAGGACGATCAATAAATTCACCGACTTTAATAAACAGATCTAAAGCCTCAACCGGTATGTCCTTAAAAAGTTTCGAAGTCATTAGAGTTTGCATAAGCCACATACGATCTTGTAGAAATTGAAACTTGGCTTCATCTAAAAACCAATTGCGATACTCCTGATTATATCTGACTTTCAACACTCTAATGTTTTCTAGAGCATAAACATCGGCTGTTCTCAGGCCACCTTTAAAAAAGCCAACTTCTCCTAATGTAGCCCCTACACCTAATTCTAAAACCTTAATCCTACGACCCATACCCGTGCGCCGATACACACCAACACGACCATTCAAGATTACGAACATATCTCTTGAATCTTGCCCCTGTTCACAAAGACCGTAACCTATATTGTATTCCTTAAATGAGGCATCCTTGCCGATCTGATCTAAAATTTTTGAGTCGAGCTGATTAAATGGTGGAATCTCAGACAAAAATTTTGAAGGGCTATCCGTTTTTAACTCAAACTCCTCCAATTGACCCAAACGCGCTTGGCGTACCAGCCAGAACCTTCGAAAGCCCGATACCGGCCCACTATAAGTAAAACTGTTGATAATCTCGTACAACAATCCACCAAAGAAAATAACTAACAATACCAAAAGAACTACAGAACTAAGAGGCCCACTCAAATTAAGACTTTTAAAAACTTCTATTTGATCCTTTGGAACATAGGATAGATAGCGAATAAGCTCTATCCCTAGTAAGGCCAACCAAGAAACTATACCCAAAAAATGAACACCGTATATTACCTTATCTCGACTGCGGTCCCACCAATGACTAAATGACTGGTTTATCTTTTCCCATTTTATATTGTAGAGAATCATTAGACCCTTGGTAAAATCACTTTTTACAAAAGGGGACATCTCAGCAAGGATCACCAACATAAAAAATGCGACAATGTCTTTTTGTAAAGACGCCTCAATGGGCACGAAATAAAGATCGAGTAAACTAACTACTTGAGGAACTAGCAGCAAAACAAGGAATGAAGAAATTAGACCCAATAAAGAAGCGATTTGTTGAAATGGTTTTGACAATGGGTCTGTCGATTGACAGTCGATAAAAATCCCGATGAAACTCACATTAATTTTTAACTCTGGGAACCAACCCGTGGAAAGCGCCATCAACAAACTTCTAACTAAGCCCTTTAGAGACAGCATCAAGGAGTTGACCATTAAGATCAAAAGAATTCCTTTTAGATAATTGCCATTAACGATGAGAAAGCCAGAATCAATTGAACTCTGAAAAAAAGCTTCGAAACTCGAAAAAAAACTATAAACAATTAACAATAACGATACAGCTATAGATATCGGCCATAGAGCTCCACCTAAGGAAAACCGTTTAATTAATCTGGCAGATAGAATAGCATCCTTCATGGCCGACTCCGGCCACATATATGGCGTTCGAGCCTCATCGAGAAAAGTTTTAAAGACTTGATCGTTTTTTATAAAGCCATGAAGACTCAAAAGGTCGAGGACACGAAAGAAAACATGAAAACGAAAATTCCTTAAGTCCTGACGCAGACTTTGGACAATATGCCTGAGTGTCTGTCCAGATTTCAGCAAAACCAGATATGGTGCCTCATCGGGATGAAAAACAACTTTCCGAGAATCGACCTTGCTCTTAAGAACCAGAGCTTCTTTAGTTTGCGTAAGCTCCGAATCAATTATTTGGACTGGTGTCTCTTCAAGCTGACCCATTATCTACTACCTGCACGCCCTTAAAAAGGATAATCCCCTCCCTTATTTAATGATGCGAAGCTCAACTTGTCTAGGCCTGTCAAATGAATTAAGATTTTGGAGGTATCTGGGAGGGTTTATTGGGCCGTCAAAAAGCCAAAGGTGAAATCTATAGCCTTGGTCTAGTTTCAAAATCTATGCTTAGCTGCCTTGTTTTCGCGGCACTCTTTTTCAGTGCGTGTGAAAAGAAAAATGAAGCCGAGTCCGAGCAGATCAATATGCCCGAAGTCAAAATACAAGCGATCGAAGTCGGTTCGCAAACCTTTAAGGATTTTTCGGCAAAGGTGAATTTAGAATTACAAGGTATCGAGTCTCCTCGCACAGACTGTAAAGATAAATTCAAGAGATCTCAATTCCCCCATGGTGGCCTAAGGGTTCTTTGGTGCCATACAAAACAACTAAATCTCATCAATCTAAAATCGGTTATTGGTGAGCCGGTGTTTTTAGATAGTCCTCACAATGACTCAATCAGTTTTAATGAAGCCAAAAGCTTTGGGTATTATAATCCTAAGTTTTTAGAAAAAACCATAGGCCTCGTAAAGGCCATCGATACCAAATCAGATTTTTTCAAATACTCCAAAAAAATGTACGACAAATACTTCAGAAAAACTCTGAGAACTCAATATATCGTGGGACTGAAAATACAATCCAATGGCAAATGGTTAAAGTCTGAAACCGAGTTCTACAATCGAATCATTAAACTTGGAGAGCCCATAGAAGGGCGCCTGGTTTTCTACGAAACGATTCTCCATCCCAACTACTTCACATCTGAACGAAAAGCCTTTCTACAAATTGAGCCAGCTTTGAAAAAGAAATTCCCTCTTCATTTAGTTGCAACGGCTACAGGCTTTTGGGTTAGACGAGCCATAAAAGATCAATTTCCTTTAATGTGGCAACTCCACGAGTCTTTGATCGAAAAATATGACTCCGAGTTCAAAAGAGCATCAGCGGAATTACTTTCTTCATATGAAGTAAGACTTGCTCAGCAAGACAAAGAAAAGAAAGATCTTATACGCCAGAAATTAAAGAACTCTAATCTGCCTGAAGGAACTTTTTTAAAAAACCTCGATAAACTTCCAATGACTGATGACGAGCAGCTATAGATGGCAATTAACCAGGTTAAAGAGAATCTAAAGATTTTACGAAAGAAACTCTCTAAAACCCCTGTGGGTGTGAGTCGTACACTTGCTTATATTGGTTATTTTACGGCATTTGTAATAGTCTTCGACGAAATCACTGATATATGGCCTTCATGGAATTATGAAAGTAAAAAAGCTGTTACCTCTACAAAAGAAAAATTCGATAACGCAAACAAACTTTTTGAAACGCTCAATAAAGAACTTAAAATTTCAGGCGAACTCCAAATCGTAAATTTAGCAAATCAAGATAAACCCGAGACTCTATTCCATAAAAACTATGCGTCTGAGAAAAACGAATACTACACCGTTGCATCTGTCTCTAAACCCATCACAGCTCTGGCTTTTCTTTTAATGGGACAAAAGGATTCCTCTGACAAACTCTTTTTAGACTTAGAAACTCCCGTCTGTAAGTTTATTGAACAGTACTGTGGTCCTCGCTTCGACGCATTGAGAATCATAGAATTACTTAAACAAAGAAGTGGCATTCCACCGCTACCAAAATCACCTATTCGATTCTTAAGACATATCGGCGGCGCTCTCTTTCCTTATTCCCTTGAAACATGGGAAGGCGTGTTCCCTCTGGGTATTGATGTGAGTCCTCGGTCAAAGTTCATTTACTCTAATTATAACTACTTAATTCTTTCGAGAATTCTCGAACTCCATACAAAAAAGAATTTCTTTAAAGCAATAAAAACTATTTTCGAATCAGAAGACTTGGATTTTCACCTGAATGAACTTTCACACGATCAACTTATTGAAAAGCGAGTTAGTGGCTATACCCACTTTTTAATCTATCGCCTGGCCATAGGATTACCAGTTTCTGTATTGGGCTTGGGAAATGATTCGTCCTATGGGGCAGGAGATTTGATTTTTAGCGCCAACGACTTGGTAAACTTATTTCACCAAATCGTACACAAGAAACCAAACCTGATCGAATCCATCGAGAAATTCACCGAAGGCGGATACAGCACAGGCTTCGTTGTCGATACCGGTTATGATAATCGCGCACTTCTTTGGCACAATGGCCGATCACCAGGATTCAGAAGTTTTATGCTGTTAGATCCAAAGCAAAAGATTTTTGTAGTGTGGCTTGCCAATGCCTGGATGAATCAGAAACAACAAAAAGAAGTGGGCGGAAGCTTGCAGAACATCTTCTTAGAGAAGGACTTCCAGCTCGTACCCAGCCAAGAATAGAGTTAAATCGCAACTTTAAGCCTACTTAAAGCATTATGTTAAGTTTTACCGCTATAGGTCCATGATCTTTGGTCTTGATTCAGCGCCAAAGCCTCTGAATACTTCATGAATTTGCCGATCAGACACTGTGAAGAAGTGGCTTGAGAATATCGCAACTCAAATAGCAAGACCCCCTGAGGAGTCTCGACTCCTGGGCGACCCTATGAGCACGCGGACCAAAATGATTATATTTGGTTTGCTGTTCTTAGCGCTGATTCTTATTTTTGTTCCAGCCACCTATATGCAGTTCAGTCAGTATAGTGAATTTAAAATCCACGCCCCCCTGGAACGAAAAGACTGGAAAGTGGCCTACCTTAATGTGGAAAATTACGATGAGGTTTGCAATCCACTAAAAGAAATTACGGCAGCCTGCCCTGCTCACCCAGAGCATCCGTTTTTTACTGAGACCACTTTTACTCGTGCCGACAAAGACCATATGAAGCGCACCAATTCCCGTCGCAACCAAGTGATCTGGTACTATGCCCAAATCGGCCCCGACCAAATTAAAGAGCTGATTGACCACAATGCGAACCACTTGGCTCTTGGAACAATCACAGGTGATTACGACTTATGGATTAATGGTGAAAAACTCTTTTCATCAAAATTCGAAATTCACAGCGACAACTTTTTAATGCCGATAAGCTCAAAAATTTTATCTGAAGAAACGATGTTTATCGCTCTACGCATGAGTCACACATCTGGATTTGTATATCCAGATCGCTTTATGCTTTCTCGACCGACTGGTTTTATGGATCTAAAAAACACAGTTAACTGGAAAAACAAAAAATATTTTGAGTACAATGTAACACCTTGGCTTTTATTTACTCTCGAATTTATATTTTCAATGATGTTCTTCCTATTTTGGTTCTCAGCAAAAAAGAAACCTGAATATGCAGCCATGGCAATCCTATTGCTGGTATATAGCCTTCAACAAGTTACTTTCATAGACTATGTCTATGTAAAATTTGGAGGACGAGGGTTCCATCAACTATATCTAAT